>DAIRTY010000158.1:0-4860 GCA_036803645.1 Acidobacteriaceae bacterium
CATGCAGGCAGCGTTCGCCTTTGGCAAGACAGGACTGACGGTCTCTCTTCCCGATGGGCCGCGGTACTCGGTCGTCGAGGCCCGTTCGGCGGTCGCGCGGGCGGACGCAGCATCGGCGATCGGCGCGGCACTGGACCGCCCCATCGGATCGAAGCCGCTGGTGGAGCTTGCGGCGGGCAAGCGCACGGCGGCGATCTCTGTCTGCGACATCACGCGGCCCGCGCCCAACCATCAGACGCTGCCGCCGCTGCTGGAGCGGCTGCACGCGGCGGGCATTCCCGTGGATGGCGTCACGATTCTGATTGCGACCGGCCTGCACCGGTGCGCGACCACTGAAGAGATCGACGCCATCCTCGGTCCCGAGATTGCTGCGCGCTATCGGGTCGTCAACCACGACGCGCGCGTACTGGCCGACCATCGCTGGCTGGGCACGACTGCCAGCGGAACGCCGGTCTCGATCGACCGCCGCTTCCTGGATGCAGAGCTGCACATCACGCTCGGCTTCATTGAGCCGCACTGGATGCTTGGCTTCTCCGGAGGGCGCAAGCTGATCGCGCCCGGCCTGGCCGCCGAGCAGACGATCCAGGTGCTGCACTCGCCGCGCTTCATGCGCGAGCCGCTGGCCAACGAGGGATCGGTGGAGCGCAATCCGCTGCACGCCGAGCTGCTGGAGGTGGTGCGCATGGCGCGCCACGATTTCCTGCTGGACGTTGCGCTGACGCAGCAACGCGAGATCTGCGGCGTCTTTGCCGGCGCGCCGGAGCTGGCCCACGCCGCCGGGGTTGACTTCGTTCGTTCGTCCACGATAACGCGGGTGCCGCAGTTCTTCGACGCGGCCATCGCCAGCGCCGCCGGACACCCGCTGGACCTCACCTTCTACCAGTCGCTCAAGGGCATCCACGCCGCGCATCACATCGTCCGGCCCGGCGGCAGGATTCTGCTCCTATGCGAGTGCGCCGAAGGCATCGGTTCGCCGGAGTTCGCCGCGATGCTGCGCAGCTACGCGGGACCGCAGCAGTTCCTGAACCAGATTGCGAGCGCGCCGGTCGTCATCGACCAGTGGCAGTTGGAGAAGATTGCGCTGGCCGGACTCAGAAACGAGATTTTTATCTACACTCCCGGCATCTCGCCGGAGCAGATCGGCGCGCTGGGCGAACGCTGCTTCTCCGATGTAAACCAGGCAGTCGCCGCACTGCTCGACGGACTGCCAACCGGCGCGCGCGTCGCGCTCATCCCCGAAGGGCCGTACGCCTTCGCCCAAGTGGCCGAATGAGCGCGGGCGGGGCAGGGTTGAAAGAGATTGCGCGCACGCTCTTCGCGCAGGCGCTGGATGAGTGCAGCATTGAACGCGCCTTCGACCGCAAGCTGCGCGTGGTTACGGACGCTGAGGGTGTGCGGCTGTTGGTGGAGGGCGGCGACGCGATTGCGCTTGACCGGCTGAGGCGAGTGTGTGTCGTCTCGGTGGGGAAGGCTGCGGCAGCGATGCTCAATGCGCTGCTGGCGAGGCTGCGGTTGCCAAACTCGTGCGAACTGCAAGGCGTGCTGATCGCGGCCGAGCGACCGGTAAATCTGCCTGCTACAATCCAGTTCTTTCCCGGCGGCCATCCCGTGCCGAACGAGGCGTCGTTCGCTGGAGCGCGCGCCGCGCTTGCACTTCTACACGCACCCGACGCCACCGCGCCGGATGAAACGCTCTGCATCTTCCTCATCAGCGGCGGGGCTTCGGCGATGATGGAGCTGCCGCTGGATGATGCAATCTCGCTCGACGACACGATTGCATTCCACCGCGCGCTGGTACTCGGCGGAGCGTCGATCATCGAGATGAACTGTGTGCGCAAGCACTTCTCTGCGGTGAAGGGAGGGCGGCTGGCGCTGGCCGCGGGCGCGGTGCAGACGCTCTCGCTGCTTGTCTCCGACGTGCCTCCGACGCATCTGGATGCGCTCGGCTCCGGGCCGACGGTTGGCGATTCGACCACGGTTGCTGAATGCCGCGCGGTGCTTGCGCGCTATGGATTGATGGAGCGATTTCCTGCGCCAGTACGGCGCTTCTTTGCGTCGGTGGAGTTGCCGGAGACGCCCAAGCCGGGGGATCTGAATGCGCGCATCTGCAAGCTGGTTGACAGCGATGAGATGGCAGAGGCTGCGCGCATCCGCGCAGAGAGCCTCGGCTTCCACGCGGTCATCGACAACTCGTGCGATGACTGGAGCTATGATGCGGCTGCGAATTATATGCTCAAGCGCCTGCGCGAGCTTCGCCGTGAACACTTGCGAGCCTGCCTGATCTCCGCGGGCGAGGTCACGGTTCGCGTGGACGCGGCGGGCGCGAACGCGAGAGGCGGGCGCAATCAGCACTTCGCGCTATATATGGCTACGCAATTGTGTGATGAGGATGGGCCGGTTGCGGTGCTGTCGGCGGGGTCCGATGGCGTCGACGGCAACAGCGACGCGGCGGGAGCGATTGTAGATGAGCACACGATCAATTGCGACGCGACTCGCGCCTCTGCGCTGCGCGCGCTGGCTGAGTTTGATTCATCTTCGTGGCTGAGCGCGAGGGGAGCTACTGTTGTCACTGGGGCAACGGGACACAACCTGCGCGATCTGCGGATTCTGCTTGCGGACTCAGCGGATTGAACGCTGAGCTGTCCGCTGTAAACTCGCGGATGCCGTAAACTAACTGCATGATCGACGATCTGGAATACCGATACTCCCCGGTGCGCGAGCGGGTTCGCGAACTGCGGGAGTATCTTTGACTCGCCCCGCCTGAAGCGTGAACTGGCAGTCATCGAAGAGAAGATCGCCGACCCAACCGTGTGGGCCGATGCGGCGCGTATGCAGCCGTTGATGCGCGAACGCAAGCGGCTGGAGACGCTGCTGGCCGACGACGCCGAACTGCTTCGCCGCACCGAAGACATCGAGGCCTACTTCGAACTGGCGAAGGAAGGCGAGGCCACCGAGCCGGACCTCGAACGCGAGATTCCCGCACTGGTCGAGTTTTCGGAGAAGCTCGAATCGAAGACGATGCTGTCGGGCGAGACCGATGCGCTGAACGCCATTGTCACGGTGCATCCCGGCGCGGGCGGGACGGAAAGTCAAGACTGGGCCGAGATGCTGATGCGCATGTATCTGCGCTGGGCCGAGCGGCAGGGCTTCCGCACCACCATCCACGAGATTCAGGATGGCGACGAGGCGGGCATCAAGTCGGCGACCTTCACCATCACCGGCGAGTTTGCCTATGGCCTGCTGAGCGGCGAGTCGGGCGTGCACCGGCTGGTGCGCATCTCGCCGTTTGATTCGGCCAAGCGGCGGCATACGAGCTTCGCCAGCGTCTTTGTCTCGCCGGAGATCGACGAGACCATCGTCATCGACCTCAAAGTGGAAGACCTGCGCATCGACACCTACCGCTCCAGCGGCAAGGGCGGGCAGCATGTGAATACCACCGACTCCGCCGTGCGCATCACGCACATTCCGACGGGCCTGGTCACTGGCTGCCAGAACGAGCGCTCGCAGTACAAGAACAAAGACCAGGCGATGAAGATGATGCGGTCCAAGCTCTACGAGTACGAGCTGGACAAGAAGAAGGCCGCGTCGCGCAAGATCGAGGACTCGAAGCTGGAGATCGGATTCGGTTCGCAGATTCGCAGCTACGTCCTGCAGCCGTACCGCATGGCCAAAGACCTGCGCACGCGCGTCGAGGTTGGCGATGTGGACCGCGTGCTCGATGGCGATCTGGAGCCCTTCATCCGCGGCTATCTGCGCATGAGGCGCGAGGGGAATTTCCCGGCTGCAATCGAGGACGACGAGATCGCATAGTTACGAGGAGCCGAAGAGATGCGGGGAATACCGTGAGAGTTCGACGAACTGTTCTTGCGCTGTTGCTGACGATCTTCGGCATTGCCGCCGCCGCGAACGCGCGCGCGCAGATCAAGACTGTGGGGGATGGGAGTTGGTGGTCGGCTAAGGCCCCTCATTTAGAAGTCGCTCTTGTTGCACCGTCGTGGTTTACAACAAGTGCTGGATATGGACAAGTATGGTCGGGAATTTATTTTGAGCTTGAACCGGGTTGGCATGTTTATTGGGTAAATCCGGGAGATTCCGGCGAACCACCAAGTGTGAAATGGACATTGCCTGCAGGCGTAACGGCTGAGCAGATGTTGTTTCCGATTCCGAAGCGGCTGCCGCTCGGTCCGCTGATGGATTACGGATACGAAGGGAAGGTTGCGCTCCCGATTCGCCTTACACTGGCTAAAAAACTTGCATCGAAGAAGATTCATCTGACTGCCAGCGTGAATTGGCTCGTTTGCCGCGAGGTGTGCATCCCCGGAAAGGCGTTACTAGGGTTTGATTACATCGTTGAACCAGAGCTGTTTGACGCGCCTAAAGGAGGAGTCGGTAGTTGGCTGGGATCTCCACTACAAGATGCCCTTATGTACGCGGTGCAGAATCAACCCAAGAATCTGCCAGCTAGGTCGACTGCGTTGGTAAACGCGAGTAAGGGCAAGTTCTCCCTGATACTGCATGGAGTAAGAAGTGACGCGAAGGCGGAGTTCTATCCTTTCGACACGGGTGTGATTGCGAATGCGGCGGCGCAGAAGATCACGCCGCTGGCGGACGGCGTGCGCATCGATCTGGTACGGGATGACACGCTCGCGCAGACGCCCGCGCAGTTGCATGGGCTGGTGAAGCTGAGCGAAACGGTGGCATACGACGTGAGTGCGACGGTTGTGCCGGGCGAGGTTGCGGCGGCAGAGAGCGGGTCTACGTCGAGCACGACTGCGATTGGCGCGATCGGCCTGGCGTTTCTTGGTGGCATTCTGCTCAACCTGATGCCGTGCGTCTTTCCCGTTCTTTTTTTGAAGGGGC
>DAIRTY010000159.1:0-3299 GCA_036803645.1 Acidobacteriaceae bacterium
CGCTCAAGGCCGGCGCGAAGGGGTACCTGCTCAAGGATTCGATGCGCGGCGAGGTAGTACAGGCAATTCGGCTAGTGGCTCAAGGGCGCTCCTTCCTGACTCGCAAGGTCGCCCGGATCATGCAGGAGGACTACGTCAACCGGCTGCAGCAGCGCGGACTGGAAGACCGCTATGACCTGCTCTCGGACCGCGAGCGCGAGGTCCTGCAGATTATCGCCGAGGGGCGCGCCAACAAGGAAGTCGCAAACCTGCTGAATATCAGCCCGACCACAGTCGAGACGCATCGCGCCCATATCCTCCAGAAGCTCGATATCCACAGCGTTCCGGAACTCATTCTTTATGCGGTGCGGAAGGGCATCATCTCTTGACGCCTTGCGCGAAGCCGAGCCCGTCCGTCGATCTGGATCGATTTCGCCACGTTACCGAGCGATGCCTGTCTGAATTCGGAATAGGGGAGTGGTAGCCGAGATGAGGATTCGAATCGGCGAGGTACTCAAAACGCTTCGGCGATTCGTCCTGGTAGCCCCGTCACCAGCGTTAAGGTATGGCTTGGCCGGAATTGCCGCACTGGCTGCCGTCGGTGCCCGTTCAGCCCTGGATCCCGTACTTGGCCCGTACTCACAATTCCCGCTTGGGTCCCTCGCCGTGATCGTTGCAGCGCGGTTCGGGGGCCGCGGACCCGGCCTGGCGACCACGGCGCTCAGCGCGTTCGGCATTCTGCGCTTCGTTATTGAACCATCCGATTCCCTGGTTTTCCCTAATCGCGAGGCTAGCGCTGGCCTGGCCCTGTTCGTGGTGGTCGGAGCCCTCCTCAGCCTCCTGGTCGGACAGCTCCGCGAATCGCTCCTCTCAACCGCCCGCGCCGAAGGGGATCTGCGAAGGGCATCCGAACAGCGCGAGCTGGCTTTGGCTGCAGCGAAGCTCGGAGCCTGGGACTACCGATTCGAAAGAGGCGAGATGTTCTTGGACGAACGATGTCGCAATATATTCGGCGTGACCGCGGACCTGTGCTTCGACGATGCTGTTGCCCGGATCCACGGCGAAGAGCGCGCAGCCGTCATGGCAGCAATGGAGAGCGCGCTGGCGGGCGTCAACGGAGGCGCGTTCGAGCGGGAGTTTCGCGTCGTATGGCCGGACAACTCGGTGCATTGGGTGGCATCGCACGGGCAGGTGTTCTTCGAAGGTGACGGCGCTCGGCGCCGCGCCGTCCGCTTCGTGGGAGTCAGCACGGAGATCACCGAGCGCAGGCTCGCCGACGAACGTCTGCGTCAAACGCAGAAACTGGAGTCCATCACTCTTCTGGCCGGCGGCGTCGCGCACGATTTCAATAATCTCCTGACCGTGATCATGGGCAGCGCCAGCTCCGCGCTCGCCGAACGCCCGTCTTGCGAACACTCTCAGGCAATACTCTCTGCGTCGAAACGGGCCTCCTACCTGACGAAGCAGTTGTTGGCGTATGCAGGCAAGGGCGCGGTCATTGTCAAGCTATTGGATCTAACGGAACTAGTATCGCAATCGAAGGGGCTTCTCACGCTCTCCGTCCCGAAGTGTGTGGACATCAGCTACAACCTCTCGGAGGATCTGCCCTGCCTTGAGGCGGACCCAAGCCGGATCGAGCAGATCCTGATGAATCTCGTCGTCAACGCGGGTGAATCGATACCATCCGGCAGCAATGGGCTGATAGAGATAGCGACCAGCAGTTGCGAAGTCACGGCAGAGTTGGCCCGCCAGCGCTCCGAAGCGTACGATGTCGCCAGCGGAGCCTACGTCTGCCTTCAGGTGCGAGACAACGGCATAGGCATGGACCAAGCTACCCTATCGCGGGTTTTCGATCCGTTCTTCACGACCAAATTCACCGGCCGCGGACTCGGCTTGGCCGCCGTCCATGGAATCGTGCGCAGCCGCCATGGCTTTATTGACGTCCGGAGTTTGCCCGGCGCTGGCACTACATTTCGCGTGCTCCTGCCAGCCTCCCCAAAGAGACGGCCAACAGAGTTCGCCCAGCCCACCACGGACCAGCAGAGGAGGTGGTACGGAAACTGGCGTGCATGACTCTGTGAGTGCGGATAGGAGGTGCTGCCGCCAATGACGACGCTTGCCTGGCGTGTCCTCGTTCGGGCCCACGGCCCACGGCGCAGACGGCATGCCCATGCAGAACACTTTGGAAAACGACCGTCGGCTGATCGGCGGCTGCGGCGCAATTACTTCGCCGGGCTCACCACCGACGCGCTGGGCAGGCGCTTGAGCAATCGCAGCGCCTCGCTTCGGGGTGGGTCATCCGGACCGGCGTTGGTCGAGAGATAGCGGATCAGCAGGGCGCGAGCGTCATCCAGACGTCGTGCTGATTGGACGTATGCGCGCGCCTGCTCGTACAGGACCACGGGAGCGCTTGGCTCGATCTCGTGAGCCCGATCGAAGACTCGATCCGCCGCCTCTGTCCGGCCGCGAGACTCCAGAAACTCAGCGAGATCGATCAGGCGGCCGGGGTCCCGCGGCGCTAGTTCAACGGCCATGCGGTAGTGGTGTTCGGCCAGCCTGGGTTGTCTTTGCTTCTCGGCAAGGCGCGCCCGATCAGAATGATACTCCGCAGCATCCAGCCCGGCGACTCGATCCGCCACCGCTGCCGCTTTGTCGAAGCTTCCCCCCAGAAAACGCGGCGCATCCAGGTAGTAAACGAAGAGGTCATTCCACGCCTCGACGTTCTTGGGATCGAGCCGGACCGCCTCTTCGAAGTTCTGTCGGGCTCGCACTGCGTACTTCGGCGCGAGCAGCACATTCGCGCTTTCAGCGCGGCGCCCATAGGCGCGTCCCAGCCAATGAACGTAGCGGGAAGACGCCGGGTTGGCGGCGACTGCCCTCTCAAAGAAGTCACAGGCGAGCCGGATATTGCCTGCTCGATACTCAGCTTGCCCTGCCAGCAACAATCCCTCAGCATCGAGTGCATCGGAGCCTTTCAATAGCTTGATGGCGCCCAGAAAGTCGCCCTGTTGGTAGCGGTCGCGGGCCCGCGCTACTAGCTGTCGGGATTCGGCGAAAGCAAACGTACCGCTGAATGTGCCCGCCGCCGTAACGGCTGCAATGATTACTTTCCGTATGGGCACAAGTGCTCTACCGGTGGTCACGTTCTCGATGTACTCACCCACTAAGTGCAACGTTAACGTCGATCATCAGCAGATTCAATACGGGAAAGCTCGTACGGGAGCGTGGTGCCGGCGGTTACTATCGACCTAATGCAGACGCCCAGACTGCATTACCTGGGCCACTGCGATCAGCAGGAGGGCCACCACAAGTCCAACCGC
>DAIRTY010000159.1:3399-4856 GCA_036803645.1 Acidobacteriaceae bacterium
CATGCGAAACTCAAGAGCAAGAACTGGGGGCCGCGCATCCGCAGCCCCGATGTTGTCTCGACGAAAGGCCAACATCTGTGTTGTTTCCAAGCCAAGGCCCCTTCCCGCGCCATTTGGGAGGCAACCAGAACTTGATTTACATACATGATAGATCCCTAATGGGCATGAGCGATATACAGGAAACATCGTATTCTCGCGCCCGGCCCAGAAGCTAAAATGGGTCTAATGACTGCCGGTTGGAGCAAGCGCACCGTATTGCGTGCCGGATACGGTGCCGTGATCGCCGTGCTCGTGTTGTCTACCGTTGAGGCCTACCGCATTCAAGTCAGCGTCTCCCGCCAACATCTGGAGATCTACCGGCGCTTTGTCGAACAGGAAGAGGCGCTCAGCACAATCCGCCGAAACCTCTGGCTTGCGGGCAACTACGTGCGCGAGTTTTTCATCCAAAACACACCCGTGCAGGGCGCCGAGTTGGTTTCGCGGTTGCAAGGCCTGCAGCAAGAGGACGAACGCGCCCTTCGCTTTCTTGAGCGCGTGCCCCTCCACCGGCAGGTGGTTCCCGCGCTGCGGAAGAGCCTCGACGAATTCTGGAGCATCGGCATCCATCTTCCTCAAACCATGCTCCACGCTGGCAGTGAGGCGGAGATCGCTTTTCTCCAACGCGAAGTAGTACCGCGTCGCGGCGAACTGTACAATGCACTCATCGAGATCACCGCCGCCGACCAGCGGATGCTGGAAAACAGTGAAGGGGAGTTCGCCGGCACCCGGCGCCGCGCTGCGGAACGCCTGCTTCTGATGCTTGGGTTGGGCGTACTGCTGAGCGCCATCGTGACCCGCATCAGCCTGCGACACGCCGAAAACCTGGAGCGCGAGGCCGACAGCCACTTCGCTGCCGTGGAACAGGCAAAACAAGAGTTGCAGCAGCTTTCCGCACGCCTGCTGGAGATCGAAGAGCAAGGCCGCCGCAAGCTCTCACGCGAACTGCACGACGAGATCGGCCAGAGCTTGGCCCTGCTGCAGATCGAGATCTCGCACGCCCAGGCCCTGACGAGGGGTGCGTCCGGGGAACTCCTCGATCGGCTGGGCCGCGCGCGAGAGCTCGCCGAACGCACAGTGCAGAGCATCCGCAGCATTTCCGGGCTGCTGCGCCCGGCCTTGCTCGACGACCTAGGCCTGGTCCCCGCGCTCCAGTTCCAACTTGAGGACTTTATGCGCCGCAGTGGCATCGCCTGCGAATTCACTGAGGACGGCGTGGAGGAGCACCTGCCGGATCCGGTCAAGACCTGCGTATATCGCGTGGTCCAGGAAGCCTTGCACAACTGCGAGAAACACTCCGGCGCGAGCAAAGTGCGGGTCACCGTGCGCCAGCTCGACGAATGCCTGCTGGCGAAAGTAGAGGACGACGGCCGCGGCTTTACCTCCGCCGCGCAGCGTTCCACCGGCCTGGGCCTGCTCGG
>DAIRTY010000160.1:0-4843 GCA_036803645.1 Acidobacteriaceae bacterium
TACGCGCTTTGCCATTCCGCCCGCTTCCCTGCTTAAACTGAGCCGCTCGCAAGATCCTTGACCAGTTTCTTGAAGACGCGGCCGCGATGCTCATAACTGGTGAACTGGTCGAAGCTCGCGCAGGCCGGTGCAAGCAACACCACATCGCCGGCGACGGCGACCTGCGCGGCCTGGCGCACGGCTGCATCCAGCGTGCCCGCTGAGACTATCTTGACGACTCCCGCCAGATGGCGCTCGATCTTCTCCGCCGCCGAACCAATTGTGTAAACAGTTTTGACGCGGGCGCGGACGAGATCGGCAAGCTCGGTGTAGTCGGAGTTCTTGTCTTTTCCCCCAAGGATCAGATGAACGCCGCCGGCGAAGGCCTCCAGAGCCTTTTTGGTCGCGTCCACATTGGTCGCCTTGGAGTCGTTGTAGAAGGCGACGCCGCGCACGGTGGCCACAAACTCCAGGCGATGCTCGACGGCCTTGAAGCTGGCGACCGAGGCGCGAATCGATTCGGCGGAGACGCCGCCCAGCCGGGCCGCGCAGACCGCGGCGAGGACGTTCTCCACGTTGTGCGCGCCCTTGAGCGGAATCTCCGCCAACGGCATTACCGGCTCCGGCTTTGCGCCCTCGCGCGGAAGGAAGACGATGCTCTCGCCATGCACAAACGCGCCCTGCTTGATGGCGCGCCGCCCGCTGAACCAGAAGACCTGGGCCTTGGTGCGCGCGGCAAGCATCTGGGTTGGCTTGTCCTCGGCGTTGAGGACGAAGAAATCTTCCGCGGTCTGTTGCGCTGTGATGCGGGCCTTCATGGCGGCATAGTTCTCGAAGGTGCCGTGGCGGTCGAGATGGTCCTGCGTAATGTTCAGCACCACGGCGATGTGCGGGCGGAACTCCACCACCGTCTCCAACTGGAAGCTGGAGACCTCGAGGACGCTGGTTGTCTGCGGCGTGCTCTCGGCGATCAGGTCGATGACCGGCGTGCCGATGTTGCCGCCGACCAGGATTGGGCCGCCCGCATCGGCGAAGATCTTGCCCAGCAGGGAGGTTGTGGTGGTCTTGCCGTTGGAGCCGGTGATGGCGACGATCTGGCCCTGGAGAAAGCGACTGGCCAGCTCCAACTCGCCGATGATGGGCAGGCCAAAGGCGCGCACCTGCTTCAGCTCCGGCGTGTCGTAGGGAACGCCGGGCGAGACGACGATGAGGTCCTGGCGGCGGAAGGTGAGCAGGCCGTGGCCGCCGGTTTCGACCATGACGCCCGCATCGAGCAGCGCGGGAATCTCACCGGCGAGGGCCTCCGCGCTGCGCGAGTCCGAAACCGTGACCTGCGCTCCGAGCGCGCGCAGAAAGAGCGCCGCCGACTTTCCCGACTTGCCCAGGCCAACCACCAACACGCGTTTATTCTTCAATTCGATCATCTGATTATGCCCCGGTCGAAAACGCATTTATCCGCCATTGCCCTCGCATAGTAGGATACATGTGTTGAAAATTTGACCTTTCCGGAGCTTTCAGTGTCAATCGAGCCCAGTTCTTCAGAACAGGCAGCTTATTATCAGCGAGTCGTAGATATGCATCATCACGAAGATACTTTGTTGAATAGTCGTCTTCAAACATTTGTCGTTTCTACCTCTTTTTTAGCGGCGGCCTACGCGCAGTTCAAAAATTGGGAATTCCACTCTTTCGCCCTGAGGATTCTGGTATGTATCTTCGGTCTGAGCGTAGCTTGCGTCTTCCGCAACCTGTTAGGTCGAACGTCAAAGGCTATCGAGTGGTATATCGAAGAGGCTCGTAGCTTAGAGTCCCTGATTTTTAGCCCAAATCATCAGCCCTATAACAAACGAAGACTCGAAAAAGTAAAAAGTCCTAAGTGGGCGGTCAGTAAAGTTTTGGGACACTGGATTCCTAATGGTGTCATTCTGTTCTGGATAGCGGTTTTCTCAACGAACTTCATGCATGTCAGTACGTTACTTGAGGGAGTGAGCCTATTGTTGTTGTTTTCCTTAATCATCCTCTGGATTCTGGGGATGCATGTCACTTACTGAACTCTCCTGTCTGATAACTTACCTCAACTTTAGTGTGGTCAGGGCGAAGAGCGCGAAGACGAGGGCCATGATCCAGAAGCGGGTGATGACCTTGGACTCGCTCCAGCCGAGCAGCTCGAAGTGGTGGTGCAGCGGGGCCATGCGGAAGATACGCTTGCCGCCGCGCAGCTTGTAGCTACCCACCTGCAGGATGACGCTGGCGGCTTCCAGGATGAAGACGCCGCCGATGAAGGGCAGCAGAAGCTCCTGCTTGATGATGACCGCGATGGTGCCGATGGCGCCGCCCAGTGCGAGCGAGCCGACGTCGCCCATGAAGATCTCGGCGGGGTGGGCGTTGTACCAGAGGAAGCCGATGGAAGCCCCCACCATTGCCCCGCAGAAGACGGTGAGCTCGCTGACCAGGGGCATGCGCTGTAGTTCGAGGTAGTCCGCGAAGACGACGTGGCCGGAGACGTAGGTGAGCACGGCAAGCGCGCCGGCAGCGATGATGGTGCATCCGATGGCCAGGCCGTCGAGGCCGTCGGTGAGGTTGACGGCGTTGCTGGTGAGCGTGATGACCAGCATGACGAAGATGACGAAGGGAAGGTACGCGATCCAGTGAGCGTGCGGGATGTGGCCCATCCACTGCCAGACGAGGTCTGGGCGGAAGTTCTTGGCAAACGGCACCATCAGCTTGGTGGAGTAGCTGCCGCGCACGTCCAGGCGCACCAGGGTGGCGGCGACCGCGGCGCTGGCCGCGAACTGCAGGCCGATCTTCTGCCAGAAGGTGAGGCCCTTGCTCTGCTTGCGCACGACCTTGATGTAGTCGTCGGCAAAGCCGATGCCGCCGAAGGCAAGCGTGGAGAGCATCACCACCCAGACGAAGGGGTTCGACAGATCGGCCCAGAGCAGCGTGGGAACGAGGATCGAGATGCAGATGAGCACGCCGCCCATGGTGGGCGTGCCACCCTTCTTGATGTGGGACTGCGGGCCGTCGTCGCGCACATACTGGCCGATCTGGAACTCGCGCAGCTTGTCAATCACATAGGGGCCGATCAACATGCCGATCAGCAGCGCCGTGAGACTGGCAAAGACCGTGCGAAAGGTCAGATACCGGAAGATCCGGAAGACCCTGAAGTATGGAAACAGCTTCTGATAGAGCAGCCAATAGAGCAATCCGCGCCTGCCTTATGAGCGCAGGACTTTACAGTCCTGCGCTTTGCATACAAGGCTATGTTAACAGGCTATGCGGAGAACCCACGGATTTTACGGTGTGGTGGAATCCGGCGCGGCACGGCTACACATCACGCGGATGTCGGTGGACTTGTTGAAGGAGAAGGCGGGCGGCGTGCTGGGCGCGGTGATGGCGAAGAAGTCCGCGCGGTGTACGTCGTCGAGATAGATGACCGGGCGGGCGTCGGGCGCGACGGGCGCGACCTCGACGTGACTCATCTCCAGCCGGTTGAGGTGGCGGAAGTAGAAGCCGTAAGCGGGCAGCGGGCCAAGCATTCCCGGCTCGGGGTAGGCGTTTTCGCGCTCGGGAACCTCGATCTTGGCCTGATCGGGAGTGCCTCCACCAACGCACTCGACGTAAACATCTGAGATCTTGAGGTCTTCGACGGGGAACCCGGGGATGCCGGTGATGTTGGAACCGAACCTGGAGACGGTGTTGTGGCAGACGATGTTGGAGAGCAGCACGCGCTTCAGCGTTCCAACCACCGTGCTCTGGTCTGTTCCAGCAGCGCCCTTGGGGCCGCGCAGGCGCGCGCCGAGGCGCAGGTAGATGGGGCAGCTGATGATGTCGCGCATGGTGATGTTGGTGACGGCGATGTCTTCCAGCAGCGCGCCGTCGACCGTCTCCAGCGCCAGGCCCTGGCAGCCCTCGAAGACGCAGTTGGAGATGGTGATGTTCTTGAATCCGCCGTTGGACTCGGTGCCGCACTTGATGCGCCCGGTGCCTCCGACCTTGCGGTCGGCCTCCATGGTGAACTTCTTCCATGTACCGTCGAGGACCGTGCCGAGCTGGTAGCAACCACTGACGAAGCAGTTGGTGATGTTCATATTCTCGCAGGCGCGGTTGTAGCCGAGGGCGAAGCTGGACTTGGGAACGATGGCGTCGTCCCAGGGCGAGTTGACGGTGCAGTTGGAGACGCGGACGTTCTTGCAGCAGTCAATGTCCATGCCGTCGCGGTCGGTGTCGATCTTGAGGTTGTCGATGGTGAGGTTGTCGACACCGGTGACCAGAATCGCGAAGTGGCCGCCCTTGAGCATGGAGAAGTCGCGCAACGTGACGTTGCGGCAGTTCTTGAGGCCGATGGCCTTGTTGCCGACGCCGGGCTGCTCCGCCTGGAACTGGGGGTAGTTGCCGCGGCCGGGACGCGGCTGTCCGGCTGCACCGCCGGGTCTGGCTGCGCCTGTCGCTGCGGGTGCGCCGGGTGCGGCTGCTCCGCCCTGTGCGGCTGCTACGCCGGATCTGCCAGCGCCAGCCGCTGCTCCGGGAGCGCCGGGTGTTGTGGGTGCGTCAGGTCTGCCGGGGCCAAAGCCTGGGCCAGAAGCGCCTGCACCGGCGGGAGGACGTCCAGGGCCAGCGCCGAAGCTCAGCCCCTTGCCCCAGATGAGGCCGGGCCCGGTGATGGAGAAGTCGCTGATGCCTTCGCCCCAGAGCAGCGAGTTGTGCCAGTGGTTGTGGCCGTAGTCCTGATAGGCGTCGTAGGCCGTCTTGGGCTCGGCTGCGTCGTAGGTGCCACCCATGTAGCCGGTGGTCTCGCCGGGCTTGGGCGAGTCGGCGGCAATGATGGCGCAGCCCTGCGAGAGATACAGATCGACGTGGCTCTTCA
>DAIRTY010000161.1:0-4809 GCA_036803645.1 Acidobacteriaceae bacterium
CGCTACCTGCAGACCCTCACCGAGATCGGCGTCGAGAAGAACACCACCATCGTCTTCCCGCTGCCCATGGAACTGGTCAACATGTTCAACAAGTCCATCGCCGCCATCGCCGCGCCCACTGCCGTGCCCGATGCGCCGAAGGAGTAAACAGTGAATCGTCCCTACGACGACGATGAGGATGGCCCGCCGGGCCGCGGCTACTCCCGCGACCCAGGCCGCTCCGATTCCGACCGTACCGATCTTGGCCATGGCGCCGACCGCGAGATCTCGCTCGGCGCTCCGGCCATCCTCGGCATCTTCTTCGCGCTCGTGCTGGTCTGCGCCGTCTTCTTCGGCTTCGGCTACACCATGGGCCGCAAGTCCGCCCAAGCCGCCAACGCAGACACCGTAGCCGCCAACGCAGACACCTCCAGCAACGGCTCCGCCAAGCCCGCCGCCGGAAGCCTGGCCAGCCAGCCCGCCGCACAACCGGCGGCCGACTCCGCCGCGCCGGTCTTAGTGCAGACGGAACCAGCCTCCGGCGCTTCCGCCACGCAACCCGCCCCGTCGAAGAACGCCGCAACCGCAGCCGATGGCATGATCGTCGGAGACAAGCCCCCGCAGCCCGCGTCCACCAACCAGCCGCCCGCCATCTCTCCCAGCGGAACCATCATGGTGCAGATCGCCGCCGTCTCCAGCCAGGATGTCGCCGACATCCTGCTCGCCTCGCTCCGCAAAAAGGGCTACAGCGTCAGTGTCCGCCACGAGCCGCAGGACAAACTCCTGCACATCCAGATCGGCCCCTTCGCCAACCGCAAGGACGCCGAAGCCATTCAGCAGCGCGTCCTCGCCGACGGCTTCAACGCCATCGTCAAATAACCCAGCCCATCTTCATTCGTGGTTTTCACCTCGCCTTAAGCCTCCGTCGACTATACTGCTCCGTGGAGATACCCCTATGCGTTCAACTCTCGTTCTCATCGCAGCCGTTCTCGCGGCATCCGCGCCATTCGCCCTCACTCAGACCATGGTTCAGCCAGATGGTCCATACAAAGTCCTCAAGACCGCGCGGGTCGGCGGCGAGGGAGGCTGGGACTACATCTACGCCAACGCGGATGGCCGCCGGCTCTACATTCCTCGAGGTGCCACGCGCGCGGTGCCCGCCACCGACACCACCCCCGAGGCGGCTGCCATTCCTGAACGCCTGACCATCTTCGACCTCGACACGCTGAAGCCTCTCGGCGAAATCTCCGGGATTGGCGGCAATGGCACTGCGGTCGATACAAAGACAAATCACGGCTTCACTAGCGATCATCCCAAGGTTTCGATGTTCGACACCACGACGATGACGTTGATCAAGAGCATCGATGTAGGCACAGCAGCACGGCCAGACGGCATCTATTTCGATCCTTTCAACGAGCATGTCTATGTCTTCAGCCATCCCACGAAGGACGCCACCGTCATCGACGCCAAGGACGGCACCGTGCTGGGTACGGTCGACCTGGGCGGCACGCCGGAGCAGGGCGTTGGCGACGGTAAGGGCATGCTGTACGTCGTCATGCAGGACGCGGTCGGCAGCGTGACCGCGGTCGATGTAAAAACCATGAAGGCAGTCGGGCACTACACGTTCGTGGACAAAGGAGGCTGCAACGGCCTCGCAATCGACGCCAAGAACGAGATTGTGTTTGCGGCATGCAGCCGCCCGCAGCCCACCATGGTCATCATGAGCGCGAAGGACGGCAAGATCCTCACCACTCTTCCCCTCGCCGGAGGGTCCGACGGAGCCGTATTCAACCCCGCAACGATGGAGGCATTCAGCACGGGCGGCAACGGCACCATGACCATCGTGAAAGAGAACAGTCCCACCAGCTTCGTGGTAGAGCAGAACCTGCAGACGATGAACGGTGCCCGCACCGTCACATTCGACAGCAAGACCGGACACCTGTTCACGATGTCCCAGGAACGTGGCCCTGCGCCTGCGCCTGCGGCCGCCGCCGCGCCGTCCCCTGGCGGACGCGGCCCGCAGGGTACTACCGTACCGGGCTCGTTCACCATCCTGATGGTCGGCAAGCAGTAAGCACCGCCGCCCCCGAATCCGTCTGTCCTGCTCGCGCGCACTCAAGGCAACGCACGTGAGTGCGCGAACCAGCGCTCCAGCACCTAGCGCGGCCTCATCTCCTTGGGCAGCGCCGCCACCATCGCCGCACGCGCCGCGCGCATCAGCTCATCCCGCGTCGCGTACCCCGCCGGATCGATCGCTGGCAGGATCGCGATCTTCGCCACTCCCGGCGTCACCGCCGCGCTGTGCTTGCGCATCATCTTCTCGGTCCCGGAGATGGCGATCGGCACAATCGGCGCGCCCGTCCCCATCGCCAGGTAGAACGGCCCGCTCTTGAACGCCAACAGCCGCCCGTCCTCCGATCGCGTCCCCTCTGCAAAGAACAGGACGTGCAGCCCACTGCGCAGTGCCTCCTCCGCCGCCGCAATGCTCGCCTGCGCCGCCTCGCGCCGCCGGCCCCGCTCCACCGGTACAAATTTGCCCAGCCGCATCGCCGTCCCCAGCAGCGGAATCCGCATCAGCCCCTTCTTCAGCAGCACCGAACACATCCCCGGCAGCACCGGCAGCAGCACCGGTGGGTCGAGGTTGGACACATGGTTGGACAGGAAGATGCAGCTCACCCCCGCCGGCACATGCTCCAGGCCCGTCACCTCCACGCGAATCCCGCCCGCCCACAGCCCCAGCGGTATGATTCCCCGCACCACCACGCGGTACAGCAGTCTGATGTTGCCCACCACCAGCGAGTAGGGAATCCCTATGATTCCCGCCAGGGTCCCCAGCGTCACATACACGAACACCATCTTGAAGGTCACAAACATCTATTTGCAGAATACCGCACCCAGCCGCAAAGAATCCTCGCGCCGTATCATGGTGAAACAAGAAAAGAGGCCGGGATCGCTCCCAGCCCCTCTCAGCTATCCAATTCCGCGAACCTCGAACCTTGCCGCTCCCGCATCATTCCAGAACAAGTACATTCTTGCTGTACTTCGGCCCAGCCAAATACTGGATTGCCTTGTCCATCGTTACCAGAACTCCGCCTTCCTTCACCGCAAGTCCAAGCAGATAGGCATCCGTGATCTGTTGGTGCCCGAAGACCCGCTCGATGAATGGCGCGACAAGGGACTCCCATCCCTCCGAAATCGGCCAAAAGCTATACCCGGCATAGTAGCTCAACCTCGCCAGAAGCTCTGTCGCTTCCCCAACCGAACGTGAACCGGCTTTGGGATTGGACACAACCCGAATAAATCCCGCCTCGCTAAATGCGCATACACCCCAATCGTGATGGCCAGACGTATCAAACCACCTCGTCACTCTCTCGTGGTGTATATGCTCCTCGTCTGTGAGGGCGATCAGCACGTTCACATCGGCAAGATACTTGACCTTACTCAATCTCGTCCTCTTGTGCAGCCTTCACCATCTCGGATGTAATCACCCTGCCGCGACTGGCAAAGACCGGCAAACCGTTCGGCGCAATTTTGATCCCATGTGAGTCGGGCGAGGAGCGCGGTGCCGCTTTCGCCTTCCGCACCAACTCCCCTACCGCGGCCCCAAGCGTAATCCCACGCCCAGCCGCATACATCGATGCAAGCTGATAGACATCGTCATCAAGTGTGATACTGGTTCTCACACAAACATTATGCACCATTCTTAAATTTGATGCAATAAACGTCAATGATGCACCTGGTACTCATGCGAAAAAAACGAGAGGCTGGGATCGCTCCCAGCCTCTCCTCGCAATCTAATTCATCGAACCTCGTCTACGCGTTGGCCGCCGCCTCCGTCTCTGCTTCTGCCGTCGCTTCTGCTGCTGCCGCTTCCGCTGCTGCCGCGGCTTCTTTCTCGGCCTTCTCCTGCTTGCGCGCCGCAATCGAGTTCTGCCCCAGCTCGTCGGCCAGCTTCTCGGTGGTGAACGACTCAATCACATCGCCCTCGCGGATGTCCTTGAAGCCGGCGAGATCAATGCCGCACTCCACGCCCTGGCGCACTTCGCTCACGTCGTCCTTGAAGCGCTTCAGCGATCCGATCTTGCCGCGCCAAACCTCTTCGCCTTCGCGCATCACGCGCACCTGCGCGGTACGCGTGATCACCCCGTCGGTCACGCGGCAACCCGCAATCTGTCCAACTTTTGTGATCTTGAAGACGTTGAGCACCTCGGCCTTGCCCGCGTAGTTCTCCTTGAAGACAGGTTCCAGCAGCCCATACATCGCCTTGGTAATCTCGTCGCGCAACTCGTAGATGATCGAGTGCAGCCGGATCTCCACGTTCTCGCGCTCCGCAACCTCGGTTGACTTGCGGTCGGGCCGTACGTTGAATCCGATAATGACCGCGTTCGAGGCCGACGCAAGCAGCACGTCGGATTCCGTGATCGCGCCCACGCCTGAGTGCAGCACGCGTACGCGCACCTTCTCGGTCGACATCCGCTGCAGGTCTTCGGCGATCACCTCCACCGATCCCTGCACGTCGCCCTTGACGATCAGGTTGAGGTCCTTCATGCCGGCGTGCTTGATCTGCTCGGCAAGACCTTCCAGCGAGACGCGCGAACTCTTCGCCAGCTGCGCCTCGCGCTCCTTCATCTTGCGGTACTGCGCAATGCCCTTGGCCTTGTCGCGGTCCGCCATCACCAGGAAGGTGTCGCCCGCGTCCGGCATTCCTTCCAGGCCGAGAATCTCAACCGGCGTCGAAGGCCCTGCCTCCATGATCGGCTGGCCGCGGTCGTTGAACATCGCGCGAATCTTGCCGAAGGTATTGCCCACAATGTAGCTGTCGCCGATGCG
>DAIRTY010000162.1:0-1882 GCA_036803645.1 Acidobacteriaceae bacterium
CCGAGATCACCACCAGCACGCGTCTCCGCCCGGCCGCCGCCGAGGTCGTCGCCAGCCGCTGGCTGGCCAGAAAGACCGCGTTGTAGAGGGCCGTCTCGTCCCCGCGACGTATCTCGCCCAGTCCCTCTTCGATGCGCTTGGCGTCGTTCGTAAACGGCACCAGCTCGCGCACCGTATCGGCAAAGTCCATCAGGCCGATCTCGTCCTGCGGCCGCAGAATCGCGTGTACAAAGTGCTTCGCCGCCTCACGCTCCAGACGCTCGCTGGTCACCACCGTCTCGCTCGCATCGATCGCCAGCACGATCGACAGCGGCGAGGTCGCCTCGCGCTCGAAGATTGCAACCGTCTGGGCCGCGCCGTCCTCGAAGAGCTGAAAGTCCTTCTTCTCGAAGCCGCCCACCGGCGCGCCGTGCGCATCCACCACGTTCACCGCCACGTTCACCAGCCGCGCCTCGACGCGAAGCGTTCCCGCATCGCTTCCGCGATTCACCGGCTGTGAAGCCGCACTCTGCGCCGCCGCGTCCGCCCCGGTCAGCGGCCCATCCACCGGCTCCGTCGGACCCGCATTGGGATGCGCCACCCGCCGCCGCACCACCGGAGCCGACTTCGTCGTCGCTCCACTCGAAGATGTGCCACTCGACTGCGAGCCACTCTGCGACGAGCCGGTCTGCGAACTTCCGCTCTGCGGCAAATTCGTTGTCTGTTTCGCGGTGGGCGTCAACGGACTCGGATCCGCCTGCGTCTCCTGCGCCCTGCACCACGCGCCGGAACTCGCCAGCACCAGAAAGGAACCAAGCAATGACGCAGTCCATCTCATTCCGCATCCCCTCTCGGGTGTACCGCAAGTTCCTCCGGAAACGGCTCACCCGCGGCCCACACCGCGCCATCCGCGAAGGTCTCCCGCTTCCAGATCGGCACCGTCTTCTTCAGCGAGTCGATCAGCCACCGGCACGCCTCGAACGCCGCCGCGCGATGCGCGCTTGCCACCACAATCAACACGCTTGTTTCCCCTACCATCAGCCGTCCCAGCCGATGCACCATCGCCACATCCCGCACGCCGAAGCGCGCCACGGCTTCCGCCGCCAGAGTGCGCATCTGCTCCAGCGCCATCTCGCGGTATGCCTCATAGTCGAGATAGAGCGTCCGCCGTCCGCGCGTGTTGTCGCGCACAATCCCGTCGAAGACGCACACTGCGCCGTCCGCGCCGTCCTTCACCGCAGCCACAATCTCCCCAGCCGCAATCGCCGCATCCACAATCTCAACTCTACAGATCTCGTTGCTCATCGCCCTCCGCAACCTCCACTCACCGGAGGCAGTAGCGCCACCTCGTCGCCCTCGCGCAACACCTCAGCCAACGAGCTGTACTCCCGATTGACCGCCACGGCCAGACTCCGCCAAATCCCTTCGCTCACACCATTGCCCGTCGAATCATTAGACGTTCGTCCGCGCAGAATCTCTATCAACTCGCCAACAGTCGCCCCCTCCTTCAGCTCGACCGTCTCATCCGACAGACCGGCCATATCCCGCAACACGCCGAAGGTAAGCAGCCGCACCCGCATCCGCCCAGAATACCCCGCTAACCCGCCTCCGCGCACCCGTTTTCCCCAACCAAGTCTGTTCTTGCAATCGGAGAGGCGGAACGCTTGCGGTTGGAGCTAAGGAACGTGTGCAGTCGGAGCCCAGAAACTCTTGCGACAGGAACTGCACATCACGTAGTATCCTGCCATGCAGATGAGAATTCTGCTGGACGTTGCGCTCACCGACTCCACCGTCTATCGGGCCCCGTAGCTGAGATTCAAGTCCGACAGGACGCAATGGAGATTCCACCATGCGCACACTCCTTCTCTCGATGGCGCTTCTTCTACCAGCGCTCTCCGCTCCT
>DAIRTY010000162.1:1982-4803 GCA_036803645.1 Acidobacteriaceae bacterium
CATGCGCACACTCCTTCTCTCGATGGCGCTTCTTCTACCAGCGCTCTCCGCTCCTACCCAACAGCCAGTTCAACCGCCCGCAGGCTCCAACTGGCAGCACGTCCAGATGCTGCCCATCGGCGCCTCGATCAACGTGAAATCCAGAACCAGCCATCTCGCTTGCAAGCTCAAGAGCGTAGACGCCGACACGCTCACCTGCACCCATGGCAAGGACGTCGTCTTCCAGCGCGCCGATATTCTGACCATCCAGATCTCCCGCCGCGGTCGCTCTGCACTGATCGGCCTTGCCGCTGGTGGCGGCGTCGGTGCCCTCCTTGGCTATGCGACCTCCAGTAGTTGCAAGCCAGGGGACCTCTGCATCCTCCCCCGCGGCGGTGTCGCCGCGTTCACTGGCGTCACCTTTGGCCTCATCGGCACTATCACCGGCGGCCTCACCGACTTCACCCGCTCCACCGTCTACCGGGCCCCGTAACCAGATTCAGTCCGACAGGACGCAGGAGCTATCTCATGAATCGCACAATTGTGCTCTCGCTGGTGCTCGCATCGGCGCTATCCGCCATCGCCGCTCAGCAACCAGCTCAACCTCCCGCAGGCTCCAACTGGCAGCACGTCCAGGCGCTGCCCGCCGGAACCTCCCTCAACGTGAAATCCAGAACCAGCCATCTCGCTTGCAAGCTCAAGAGCGTAGACGCCGACACGCTCACCTGCACCCATGGCAAGGACGTCGTCTTCCAGCGCGCCGATATTCTGACCATCAAAATCCCGCACAGAGGCCGCTCCGCGCTGATCGGGGCTGCGGTTGGCGGAGGCACCCTCGCAGTCATTGGCTTTGCCTCAGCTACAAATAACACGCCCAACTCATTCTTCGGCCCCAACTTCCTGCGCGGGCCAGTGACCGCCGTCTTCGGCCTCGGAGGAGGCCTTATCGGCGCTATCACCGGCGGCCTCACCGACTTCACCCGCTCCACCGTCTACAAGGCCCCGTAACCAGATTCAGTCCGATAGGACGCAGGAGCACTCTCACGATGCGCAAGATACTTGCCACTCTTCTCGCTTTCACCACGCTGTCCGCCTCAGCCCAACAGCCAGCCCAGCAACCCGTCCCGCCGCCCCCAGCGGTCTCCAACTGGCAGCACGTCCAGGCGCTGCCAGTAGGAACTTCCCTCTATGTCAGCGCAAAGACTCGCCACAAGTCCTGCAAGCTCAGGAGCGACGACGCCGACACGCTCACCTGCACGGATGCCGGCAAGGACGTCGTCTTTCAGCGCAACGAGATCGTCACCATCAAGATCTCCCGCCGTGGGCGTTCGGCTCTCATCGCGGCTGCCCCCGGCGCGGCTCTAGCCATCGGCGGCTTGGCTGCCGGCGGAGCAGGTGAGTTTGGATCGCAGACGTGCACGGGATCGGGGACAAACTGCCAAATCGGCGCCGGTGTCGCAATCATCTGGGGCGTAGCTCTCGCAGTCGTCGCCGCACCCATCGGCGCACTCACCAACTTCGCGCGTTCCACCGTCTACAAGGCCCCATAGCCGCGAAAAAAGGCGGCCACAAAACCTCGTGCCCACCTTCCTCTGGATCCTGTCCAACTCAGTCTGCTTCGCTAAGCACTTCTCAACGAACCAGAACAATGGCGCATCGGAACCATGTTCTTTGACAACACCCAGGAGAACTCACATGAAACTCGCAATCCATTTGTTCGGCTTCACGGTCCCCGTTCTCCTTCTGCTGGCAGGATGCGGCAGTTCGCCCTCGTCGGGAATAGGCTCAGGCACACCGTTGACCAGCGGGGGTGCCACTTCCATCTATGTGATCCAGAACACATCGACCGGCACCAACAACTCGATCCTGCAATTCCCTGCAAGTTCGAATGGGACGGTCTCGCCGTCGTCAACGCTGTTGCCACCCGCCGCCATGAACGTTGGGGCATTGGCGACAGACAGTTCCGGGCAGATCTATGTCGCGGGCACCATCTCCGGCCAATACGAGGTTCTTGTGTACGCTGCCGGAGCCTCCGGATCGGCGACGCCTTTGCGCACGATCATCGAAAACGCCGCAAACGTCGTCATCCCCAATTCCCTCGCGGTCGACTCGGCGGGAGCAGTGTATGTGCTCGGGCCGAGCAGTCTTGGAGTCTTCGCCGCGAACGCGAATGGCACCTCGTCCCCCATCCGATTGATTCAAGGCGCTCTCACCCAACTCAACAGTCCAAATGAAGTTACTGTGGACGGGACGGGGAACATCTATGTCACCGCCGGCGCGATCCTCATCTTTGCTTCTGGTGCGACGGGAAACGTAGCTCCCACGCGGGTCATCACAACAGCCATACCGTTCTCGACCTTTACAGGAATAGCCGTAGACTCCGCCTCCAACATCTATATGACAGAAAATACCTCGATCGTGAATCCCCTCACGGGAGGCATCTCCACGGCAGCGACGCTGGTCGAGTTTAGTTCCGGCGCATCTGGCGCTGCGACTCCAACCAAGAGTGTCTCCGGCTCCGCAACCGGGCTGACCTTAGCTGGCGGACTGAGCCGGGACAATGCCGGGAATATATACATCCTCAACGTGTTTATCCCTACAACCGGTTCAGCCACCTTCAACGTGCTTGGGTTCAGTCCGAATGCCACAGGGAACGTTGGGCCTGGGATCAACTTCAACTCCAGTGCATGGACCGACCCAGGCGAACAGATCGCACTGAAGTAAAACTCGTCCCAGCCAGCACAAAAAAGGGCGGCCACGAATCCTCGTGACCGCCTGCACTTCCGTCCTTGCCGGATAATCAGCCCGCCGCGCTTAGCACTTCCTCGCGCATCACCTCATC
>DAIRTY010000163.1:0-4802 GCA_036803645.1 Acidobacteriaceae bacterium
ATATCGATCTTCTTCAGTTCCGGTGCAATCCATTCTTGCCTGGTTTCAGGGGTGGTTTCTACACGATCTTGCATTTGCGCATGCCTCCAGTTGAAGTTTCTTTGTACACGCGATTATATGCATAGATTCAATCAGAAAACGTTAAGTTTCAATAATTTTTTTTCTGGCATGATTCACGAAGGCAGGGGGGGCGAGATTGCGCCGAAGGCGATGGCGGCAGCGTGATGCTAGTCACACGACCGCTCATGCGAGCCGCAGGGGGTGCGCAGTGGGTGCGGCAGCGGTTTTTGGGCGGGTTTTCCTCGCCTGCGGTTGCGCGACGGTGGAACGTGAGGTTTGCCGGTCCGCCGAGGCCGCGCCATCCCGGCGAGGCCCCGAATGCCCGCGCCACTGGCCGAAGGTGTACAGAAACGGGAACGATGCGGGGTCCAATCCGCCTCCGTCCAAAAACAGGAATACGACGGATCAAATTGCCGCCGCCGGCCGGGAATTTTGTTTGTCGCCGCTCGGGAGTTCTAATGATCTCCCATCACGCGTCCCGATTGAGGCCGCGTTCTGTGGGCCAGGAAATACAGGGGTTTATTGAGTTTTCTATATTCTCTTGGACACTCCTGGACACCGCTCTATTTTCCAATGCAGAAGCGGGAGAAGATCAGGCGCAGGACGTCCTCGCTGGTGGTCGCTCCGGTCAGCGCGTCCAGGCCGCGCAGCGACTCGTACAGGTCCAACAGCACCATCTCGTGCGGAATCTTCACGGCCACGGCCGCCTGTGCCGCGTCCAGGCCGCGCAGTGCTTGTTCCACCGCCTGATGCTGACGCAGATTGGTCAGCATTGCCGACTCGCGCAGCCCACCCTCGGCCCCCGCGACCGCTGCCACAATGGCCATGCGCAGCTCGCCGATCCCCTCGCCCGTCAGCGCCGACGTTCGCACCGCACCTACTCCTTCTTGATTGTCATCCCGCTCCGCCGTTAGATTGTCGTTCGTCAGCGCTATTTGTTTGTCATTCCGCAGCGCTATTTGTTTGTCATTCCGCAGCGCAGCGGAGGAATCTGCTTTTCTCTCCGCACCGGCATGTTCGTCCGCCACCAGATCGCTCTTGTTCCATGCGACCAGCACGCTGCTCCTACCCGGCGCGCCCTGCTCCAGCACCGCGCGGTCTTCCTGCGAGATGCCAACCGTCGCATCGACGACCAGCAGCACCACGTCGGCCTCGGCCATCGCCTCCCTCGTGCGCGCGATGCCCATCCGCTCCGCCTCGTCGATGCCCTCGCGATTCCGAAGCCCAGCGGTGTCGATCAGCTCCACCGGAATCCCGTCCATCGAGACGCGCTCGGAGACCGTGTCGCGCGTGGTTCCCGGCGTCGCGGTCACAATCGCGCGCTCGCGTTCCACCAGCCGGTTGAAGAGGCTCGACTTGCCCGCATTGGGCCGCCCCACGATTGCCAGCCGGAATCCCTCGCGCACCACGCGCCCGTAGGCGAAGCTCCGCTCCAGCGCCACTAGCGGCGCGCGCACCTCGGCGATCTTCGCGGCGATGCGCTCCGCAGCCATCACGTCGATGTCGTCCTCGGCGAAGTCGATGCCCGCCTCCATCTCCGCGATCAACCCCACCAGCTCCGCCTTCACCGGTGCGACGGTAATCGCCAGCGCCCCGCCCATCTGCCGCGCCGCAACCCTCGCCTGCTCCAGCGTGGACGAGCCGATCAGGTCGTTGACCGCCTCGGCCTGGGTCAGGTCGATCCGCCCAGCCAGAAACGCGCGCTGTGTGAACTCGCCCGGCTCGGCCAGCCGCGCACCACCCGCGCAACTCTCGCGGACGAGATATTCCAGCAGCACCGGCGAGCCATGCGCCGCAATCTCCACCACATCCTCGCCCGTATACGAATTCGGCGCGGCAAAGAACGTCACCACCACCTCATCCAGCACGCGAGCGTCCGTGCTCTTTTCCGCCTCGCCTGCGCACGGACTTTTGTTTGTCATCCCGCAGGGATCTGCTGTTGTCTTCGCACCGCCGGATAAATCCAGAAGCGCGCCGAAGCGCGCGTGTCCCGCGGCAAGCGGATGGCGCAGCCGCACCAGCGGCGCAACGATCTCTCGCGCCCGCGCCCCCGAGAGCCGCACCACGCCGATCCCGCCGCGCCCCACCGGCGTCGAGATCGCCACAATCGTATCCAGCTCCATCCCGCCCATCTCTCTAGGATAGTCGCCCGGCGCGCCGCCTACAGCGTAATGGCGTGGGCGCCGTCGGAGGCGCGGCTGGTGTAGATCTCCGCGGTGATGCCGGTGGCCTCCAGGTAGCCTGCGCGCATGGCCTCGGTGAAGGCGGCGACGTTGGCGGCGGCCACCAGGTTGACGGTGCAGCCGCCGAAGCCTCCGCCGGTGAGGCGCGCGCCGAAGCAGCCGGGCTGTTTGTTGGCCAGCGCGACCAGGATGTCGAGCTCCTTGCAGGAGGCCTCGAAGTCGTCGCGCAGGCTGATGTGCGCCTGGCGCATCAGCTCGCCGAAGTGCGTCAGGTTGGAGACGCGGAAGGCATCGGCGGCGGCCAGCACGCGCGCGTTCTCGGTGATGACGTGGCGGCAGCGCTTGAGCACGTTGGGCGGCATCTCGCTGCCCCACTTGGCGAGGTCGTCCACCGTGGCGTCGCGCAGCGCCATGATCTCGGGCCGGTGCTTGCGCAGGATGTCTGCTCCAGCTTCAATCTCCGCGCGGCGGCTGTTGTACACGCCATCGGCAACCGAGTGTTGGACCATGCTGTTGCAGATGACAATGCGCACGCTCGGCGGGATGGGCGCGAGCTGGTACTCCAGCCAGCGGCAGTCGATCATGACGGCGTGGTCCTGCTGACCGCAGCAACTGACGAACTGGTCCATGATGCCGCAGTTTGCGCCGACAAACGCGTTCTCGGCGCGCTGGCACAACAGCGCGATCTTGGTCGGCGGCAGGTCCAGGCTGGTGGTGCCAAGCACGGCCAGCGCGGTGGCAACCTCCACCGAGGCCGAAGAGCTGAGCCCCGCATTCAGCGGCACATTGCCGGCAATCGTCAACGAGAACCCGTTGTCGACCGGGACGCCGTGCTCGCGCAGCGCCCAGATAACGCCCGCCGGATAGTCGGACCAATGGACCTTGCGGCCGGCGCGCAGCGATGCAAAGTCGTCGTCCAGCAATTCGTGGACGGTCTTGTCGAGCAACTCCTCGTAGTTCACCGAGTTGGCCACGATGCGGCCGTCGGTGCGTGGCGAGATGGCGACCACCGTGGCGAAGTCGATCGCCGCCGGCATCACAAAGCCGTCGCTGTAGTCGGTGTGCTCACCGATCAGGTTGACGCGGCCGGGCGCGGCATAGAGCGCTCCGGGAACATTGAAGGTGGCAAGGTGGAGGGCGGCGATTTCGGCGTGGGTGGGCATGGGCACTTTCTTCGGCTTCATCATTTGGAGACGCAGTTCCTAACCAATTCTAAGATTTTGGACCCTTTACTGTACGACAGACAATAACTCAATCGAGGGAGTGCTTTTCCGGCAATGCGCGCAGGCGTTCTGCGGCGGTCTCGGGCGTAAGGTCGCGCTGCGGGCTGCCATACATCTCGAAGCCGACCATGAACTTGCGAATCTCCGCCGAGCGCAGCAGCGGAGGGTAAAAATGCGCGTGGAAGTGCATCGAGTCGTGCGCACGGCCGTCGGTGGGCCGCTGGTGGAAGCCCAGGCTGTAGGGAAAGCTGATCTGAAACAGATTGTCGTAGCGCGTGGTCACGGCCTTCAGAATCGCCGCGAAACCGGTGCGCTCGGCCGCCGTGAAGTCGGTGAAGCTGCCCAGGTGGCGGCGCGGCAGCACCAGCGTCTCGAACGGCCATGTAGCCCAGTAGGGAACCACCGCAACAAAATGATCGTTCTCAGCCACCATGCGCTCGGCCTGCGCCAGCTCGGTCGCCGCATAGTCGCAGAGCAGGCAGCGGTGGTGCTCTTCCATGTACTCCTGCTGCGCGGCCATCTCGCGCAGCGGCTCGTCCGGGACATGCTCGGTGGCCCAGATCTGGCAGTGCGGATGGGGATTGCTGGAGCCCATCATCGCCCCGCGGTTCTCGAAGATCTGCACATGGTTGATATACGGCAGCTCGCCAAGCATCGCCGTCTCGCCGGCCCACGCGTCCACCACGGCGGAAATTGCAGCCACTTCCATGCGCGCCAGCGTCAGCGAGTGGTTGGGATGGAAGCAGATCACGCGGCAGCGTCCGCGCTCCGGTTCGGCCACCAGCAGCGGAGATGCGTTCGGCTGCGCGTTCGGCTGCGCGTCGCTGAGCAGCGCGGGAAAGTCGTTGTCGAAGGCGAAGACGCCCGTGTACGCGGGATTCTTCACGCCACCGGAGCGCGCGTTGCCGGGGCACAGATAGCACGCCGGATCGTACGCCAGCCCATTGCCGACCACCGGCTTGCTCGTCTCGCCCTGCCACGGCCGGTCGGTGCGTTGCGGCGACACAAGAATCCACTGGCGCAGAAGAGGATTGTAGCGGCGGTGCGGAACGAGATTGAGCGGGTGGGCCGGGACGCGCAAAAGGGGTTCCTCGTAAGAGAAAAGAGCGGTGCTACCAGTGTAAGCGAGAATCGGCGCGGAATCCCGTTTTGCTTAAGGGCACAGGTTGCGGAATCGAACGCTTTGCTTAAGGGCACGGCTTCACCCGTGCCGTGAGTGCTGCGCTGCGAGTGCGGCTTTACAGGCTGCGGAAAAAATTCCCGTTTCTGCTGTCATCCTGAGCGTCTTTCGAGCGCGAAGGATCCCGATACAGCTCGCACTCCCTCAACCCTCCAC
>DAIRTY010000164.1:0-4787 GCA_036803645.1 Acidobacteriaceae bacterium
AGTCCGCGATTCCCACGTCCGGCGCATCGATGCCCAGCGCGGTGGCCAGCGCAATCTGGTGGTCCTGCTCCTGCATCAGGATCTCGCGGATGTGTTCCGCCGTGGCGAACTCGCCGAGTTCATCGCACTGCATCACCCGGCGGCGATAGTTGCGAATCGTCGTGTTCTCGTTATCCAGGTCGAAGCGCAGCATCTCCTCAGCCTTCTGCGAAGTTTTGACCGGCTTGGGAACCGTCGTCGGCATACCCCCCAGATAGTCGATCTGGTTGGAGAGAATGATGGCGTGGGCCAACTCCTCGCCGGCGTGGACGACCAGTTCGGCGGCGATATTCATATAGGCCGCGCCCTTCAGCACCTGCGAATGGTTGATATAGCCGATGATCGCTTGGTACTCGCGGGCCAGGTCTTCGTTCAGCAGATCGATAAGCTGCTTGCGCGTGATGGATGCAGTGGGTACGCTTGCGTTCTTGATTGGCATTTCATCTCCAGAAGTGGTGCGGATGTCGTCATACATCGACTCTGGAAGTGAGATGCCGAAAAGCTGGCGGAAGGTTCCCGCCTGCCAGCAGATCATGCACTCATAGCGGAAACTGCTTCAGCCACTCGCGGAACCCCGGCCCCAGGTCCTCGCGCTTGAGCGCCAGCTCGACGGTCGCCTTCAGGAAGCCCAGCTTGTCTCCCGCGTCGTGACGCTTGCCTTCATAGCGGAAGCCGTAGACCTTCTCGTGCTGGAGCAGCGCCTTGATGGCGTCGGTCAACTGCAACTCGCCGCCCGCGCCCGGCTTTACGCCCTCGATCATCTGGAAGATGCGCGGCGTCAGAATATATCGCCCAATAATCGCGTTGGCCGATGGAGCCTCTTCGAACTTCGGCTTCTCCACCATCCCCTTCACCGCCAGCAGCCGCGGATTGCGCGCATCCGGCGTGCAGTCCAGGCAACCGTAGTTGGAGATCGCCGGCCCCTCGATGATCTCCGACGCCAGAATAGTCGCCTGCGTTTCCTCGAACGCCTCGACCATCTGCTTCATGCAGGGAACGCGCGCGTCCACGATGTCGTCCGGCAGAAGCACGCAGAAGGGCTCGTCGCCCACCAGTTCTTTCGCCATCAGGATGGCGTGGCCCAACCCCAGCGGCTCGGCCTGCCGGGTGTAGACGATCTTGGCCAGCTTCGAGAGCGACCGCACCGCGTCCAGCAGCGCCTGCTTGCCCTTGGCCGCCAGCGCGGCCTCCAGCTCCGGGCTGGAGTCGAAGTGGTCCTCCATGGCGGCCTTATCGCGCCCGGTCACAATGATGATCTCGGTACACCCGGCCGCTACCGCCTCCTCCACGCCATACTGGATCAGGGGCTTGTCCACCAGGCACAGCATCTCTTTGGGGATAGACTTGGTCGCGGGCAGGAATCGCGTGCCCATGCCGGCTGCGGGAAAGACTGCCTTGCGGATCATATGGTGAGCCATGGGAAACAGAGCCCTCTTCGTACGATGTCAGAAGTCCATCCTAGCAAAGCTCCGTCTGTGAAGATGAAATGCCTCAGATCGCATCTGCGGTCTGAGGCAATTTCTCTTCCGGGAGAGCTGCGGTCAGCTCTAGCTCAGGGTCTCCATCAGCTTGTTGACGGTGCGGTTCAGGTCCTTGTCGGTGCGGCGGTGCTCGTCGATCTTGCTGATGGAGTGCATCACGGTGGTGTGGTGCTTGCCGCCGAACTGGCGGCCGATCTCCGGCAGCGACGCCTCGGTGAGCTGCTTGGCCAGATACATGGCGATCTGGCGGGGAACGACGATCTGGCGCGAGTTGTTCTTCTGCTTCAGCTCGGCGACCCTCATTCCGAACTGCTCAGCCACGGCGCGCTGAATGGCCTCGATGGTGATCTTGCGTACCTGGGTGTCGATGAACTGCTTGAGGCACTGCTGGGTGACGGCCAGCGTGATCTCGACGCCGTGCATACTGCACCATGCAATGAGCCGGACCAGCGCGCCCTCCAGCTCGCGCACGTTGGTGCGTATGTTGGACGCGATAAACAGCGCAACATCGGTGGGAAGGTGGGTCTGCTCGGACTCGGCTTTCTTCTGAAGGATGGCGACCTTGGTCTCCAGGTCGGGCGGCTGGATGTCTGCGATCAGCCCCCACTCGAAGCGCGAGCGCAGGCGGTCCTCGAAGTCGGCCAGCTCCTTGGGCGGGCGGTCGCTGGCGATGACGATCTGCTTCATGCTCTCGTGCAACGCGTTGAAGGTGTGGAAGAACTCCTCCTGGGTGCGCTCCTTGCCGGCCAGGAACTGGATGTCGTCGATCAGCAGAACGTCCACGTTGCGGAACTTGTCGCGGAAGCTGGTCATCTTGTCGTAGCGCACCGAGTTGATCATCTCGTTGGTGAACTTCTCGCCCGAGACATAGCAGATGGCGGCCTGCGGCTGGCGGCGCTTCACATCGTGTCCGATGGCATGCATCAGGTGGGTCTTGCCCATGCCCACGCCGCCGTAGATGAACAGTGGGTTGTAGGCCTTGGACGGGCGCTCCGCGACGGCCTGTGCCGCGGCCATGGCGAACTGGTTGCCGCTGCCGATGACGAAGGCGTCGAACTGGTAGCGCGGGTTGAGCTGCGACGCGGTGCTCCAGTCGAAGCGCGACTGCTCGGGCATGGGTGCGGTCGCGCCAAACGTCCGGCGCGCGTGCGGCGCATTGGAGTTGTGGCTGGAGACGGGCGCGAACCCGCCGTCTTCGCGCACACGCGGCGCGCTGGGATCCTGCGCCGGCGTGGTGAAAACAACCGATTCGATGTCCAGTGCCAGGTTGTCGATGGCCTCCTGGATCAGGTCGGCGTACTTCTCGCCCAGGTGCTGAAATTCGGCGGAGGGAATGCGCACGTAGAGTGTCTTGCCCGCAATATGGGAGAACCGCGTGGGCTTAAGCCACGTCTCATACGACTGGCGGTTGATCTTTTTCTCCAGCGCAGCGAGGATGCGGACCCATTGATTCAATACAGCTGTGGCTGTGGGAACGAATGACATGCTTTCAATTCCTTCTTGGATTTGCTCCAAGTATTTTTTGTTCTGGAACGTATAAACCGACCGATAAATCAAACCGAAAACGACTGCAACGGCAACAGAACACCCGCCCCGCCGAATCCGGCGAGTGGAAAAGGGGTGCTGTTTGCTGGAGGTCTTCGCGCCAGCTCAAATGCTCCCGCGAAGAGAAACGACCATGCCAGCCAAAGTGCGATCTACGATTGAGTAAAAATCAACTTTGAGAAGCGGGTTTGATAGTAGCACGGAAAACCGGGGCTGTTTCAAGCGATCGAGAGATAAAATTTTTGTTGCACCATTCCTTGTGAAGAATGCTCTCTGTTGTCTCGGATCGGTCTTCCGGCACCCAAAACTACTCCTCTCCACGGCGTCCCTCCAGACACTTTTTTGCAGTCGCCTCGAAACCCCGGTATACTGAAAGACTGTTGCCGTTGCAGCTTTCAACAAGATTGAGCAGGAGCCGAACCCAATGCCGAAGCGTACCTTCCAACCGAATCGCCGCCACCGCGCCAAGACCCACGGGTTCCTGACCCGCATGAAGACCAAGGCGGGCGCAGCCGTGTTGAACCGCCGGCGTGCCAAGGGACGCCACAAGATCGCCGTCAGCGCAGGCTTCCGCGACAACTAGGCCAATTTCGCCATCCGCGCGGCCCACCAGGCATCCAGCAATGCCTGCCAACGCAAAGGCAAACCGCAGCGTGACTGAGATGGTTCATTCCCTCCCAACCCAGGCAAAGACCGAGTGGCCCGTCAGCCGCTTGCGCAAACACGCCGACTATCAGCGCGTGTACAAGGCCAGCCGCAAGCAGTTCGCCAATCAGATGAGCTACTTCTTTGCGCTGCGCCCTGCGCTCGGCCCGGACGGTACTTCGGTGCGCGGTGTCAGCGAGAAGGCCGCGCGCGTCGGCCTCACCGTCGGCAAAGTCATGGGCAAGGCAGTGGACCGCAATCGCATCAAGCGGCGCATGCGCGAAGCGGTACGGCGGCGGCTTCCGCTGCTCGAAGCACCGGTCGATCTGGTGCTTCATCCCAAACGCAGCGTCCTCGATCTCGACTTCGCAACCCTGGAACGCGAGGTGGCCGCCGTCTTCCGCGCGGTCCAGAAGGCCGCGCAGAAGCAACTCCCGGCCCAGCACGAACCGGCAAAGACTTAACCCCGATCGACACGGATGGGACGCCATGGGACCGAATGCAGAGGAGAGGAACGACCGCACTGCACGCCTTGCATTCCGCGTTTATAAAACAGTGCTCTCTCCCATACTCCACACCATCAGTCCGTCGCGCTGCCTGTACCTGCCCACCTGCTCGGAGTACGCCACCATCGCGGTCAGCCGATTCGGGTGGGTGCGCGGGTCGTGGCTCGCCATGTGCAGGCTGGCGCGCTGCCATCCCTGGGGAAAAGGGGGCCTCGATCCCGTTCCCGAACGGACTTTGCCCGCAATTCCCCACCCGCTGCAATCGGATTCATCCGGCTGCAACCATCCCGGAAACGGCTGCAAACAAACTGCCGCAAACCAAACCGGCGCAGACCATTTACCATAGAGAACAGGCTGGAAGTCCCCGGCCGCAACTTCCAGCACCCCACAGATAGGAAACCTCGCTTGGCAGAGTTCAGCAACCCCAATCAACAAGGCGGACAAGAAGGCCGGTCGCTGATGGCCATGATGGTCGTCTTTGTGGCCGTCGTCCTCGGGCTCCAGCTTTACCGGGCGAAGACCACCCCGCCGCCGTCCTCGACGCCCCCCATCGCCGCACAGCAGACGCCCG
>DAIRTY010000165.1:0-4729 GCA_036803645.1 Acidobacteriaceae bacterium
GGGATCGCGCGCAAGCCGGGGATGAGCCGCGACGACCTGCTGAATACGAACTACAAAATCATGAGCGATGTGGTGTCGAAGGTGGTGGCGGCCTCGCCGAAGACGATCATTATCGTGGTTTCGAATCCGCTGGATGCGATGGCGCAGACGGCGTACAAGCAGGCGGGGCTGCCGCGGGAACGCGTGATCGGGATGGCGGGCGTGCTGGATTCGGCGCGGTTCAGGACGTTTATTGCCGCGGAACTGAAGGTGTCGGTGGAGAATGTGACGGCATTTGTGCTGGGCGGGCACGGGGACACGATGGTGCCGCTGGCGCGCTACTCGACCGTGGCGGGGATTCCGGTGACGGAGCTGATTGCGCCGGAGCGGCTGGCGGAGCTGGTGCAGCGGACTCGCGACGGCGGGGCGGAGATTGTGAAGTATCTGAAGACGGGGAGCGCGTATTATGCGCCGTCGGCGGCGGCGACCGAGATGGTGGAGGCGATTCTGAAGGACAAGAAGAAGATACTGCCGTGCGCGGCTTATCTGGAAGGCGAGTATGGAATCCATGGGCTGTTTGTGGGGGTTCCGTGCAAGCTGGGAGCGGGCGGGGTGGAGCAGATCGTCGAGATCAAGTTGACGGCGGAGGAGCAGGCGGCGCTGCAGAAGAGCGCGGATTCGGTGAAGGAGCTTTGCGCGGTGATTGGGGTGGCGTAAGGGGCGAGGGTGCTGGACTTCTCGCGGGACTGAAAGGCAAATACGGAGATTCTGGCTTCGCCAGAATGACGGCCTACGTATAACGGAGATTCTGGCTTCGCCAGAATGACGGCCTACCTACAAGGGATGCTGCGCACAGGATGACAACTCATTAGTAGGCTGCGCTCAGAATGACAACTCATTAGTAGGCTGCGACCGGAATGACGGCTCAGATGTGATTCTGCGCACAGGTTTGCAGGGTGTGCGTGGAGGTGTGATGCGCGGCACAGGGGGCGCGTGGAGTGCGGGGTATACTGCGAATTAAGCCAATGTTTGCTCTGGATTGGGAGCCGTAATGTATCCAGAGAGTTGGTTGTAATCGATATGCTGCACTCAATCTAAAAGAGAGAAAGAAGCATCAATGTCCTCGAGTTCGACAGGCCAAGCAGAGAATAGAGTTCAGAATTCAGTGTTAGCGCAGCGCGTGATGAGCGCGGAAGAGGCGGCCGCGCTGATCCAACCCGGCGCACAGATTGGGATGAGCGGGTTTACCGGATCGGGATACCCGAAGGCGGTACCGATGGCGCTGGCTCGGCGCATCACGGACGCACACCTGCGCGGGCAGAAGTTCAAGGTGAATGTGTTTACCGGGGCCTCGACGGGGCCGGAGCTGGACGGCGCGCTGGCCATGGTGGGCGGGATGCAGATGCGGTTGCCATACCAGTCGGACCCGATCACGCGCAAGCTGATCAACGCGGGCGAGATGCAATATACGGACCTGCACCTGAGTCAGGTGGGGCAGATTGTGGAGTACGGGTTCCTGGGCAAGCTGGACCTGGCGCTGATTGAGGTGACGGCGATCCTGGAGGATGGCCGGGTGATCCCGAGCACGTCGGTGGGCAACAACCAGACGTGGATCGACTGCGCGGAGAAGATCATTCTGGAGGTCAACTCGGCGTTGCCGATGGCGCTGGAGGGGATGCACGACCTGTACTACGGGCTGGGAAGGCCGCCACATCGGGACCCGATACCACTGACTTCGGTGTGCCAGCGGATTGGCGGACCGTACCTGAAGATCCCCGCGGAGAAGGTGATTGCGGTGGTGCATACCGACTCGCCGGACCGCTCCAGCGCGTTCAAGGCGCCGGACGAGAACTCGCGCAAGATCGCGGGAAACATTCTTGAATTTCTGGGTTGGGAGGTGAAGAAGGGACGGCTTCCGGCTTCGCTGCTGCCGCTGCAATCCGGGGTTGGGAACATTGCCAACGCGGTGCTGTACGGGCTGGAAGAGGGGCCGTTCAACGGCCTGACCGCGTACACAGAGGTGATCCAGGACGGACTGGTGAGCCTGCTGCGGTCTGGCAAGATGACCTGCGCATCGGCCACGGCGTTTTCGCTGAGCCCGGAGGGGACGGCGGAGTTCATCCCGAAGATCGGGGAGTTCCGCGACCAGATTGTGCTGCGCTCGCAGGAGATATCGAACCATCCGGGGATCATCCGGCGGCTGGGCGTGATTGCGATGAACGGCATGATCGAGGCGGACATTTATGGCAATGTGAACTCGACGCACATCATGGGGTCGAGCATCATGAACGGGATCGGCGGGTCGGGCGACTTCGCGCGCAACGGGTTCATGTCCATCTTCATGGCGCCGTCGACGGCGAAGAATGGGACGATCTCGTCGATTGTGCCGATGGTGTCGCATGTGGACCACACGGAGCACGATGTGTCGGTAGTGGTGACGGAGCAGGGGCTGGCCGACCTGCGCGGACTGTCGCCGACGCAGCGGGCCAAGCTGGTGATCGAGAACTGCTCGCACCCGGACTACCGCGCGGAGCTGCTGGACTACTACAACCGCGCATCCAGCCTGTCGAACGGCAAGCACACTCCGCATTTATTGACGGAGAGCCTGAGCTGGCACAGCCGGTATCTGCGCACCGGGCATATGCTGCGGCAGGCTGATTAGAGCAAAGACAACGGAAAACGAATGGGCCTCTCCAGTGCGGAGAGGCCCATTTTGTTTGCGTGAATTGCGGAGTTGACTAGGCCTTGACGACGGCGCCGTCGACGACCTTGACGGGATCGAGGAAGGGCATACCGGCGCGGAGGATTGCACCGACGGTTTCGAGGGGGTGCTTGGCTTCGGCGGCGCGGATGCGTGCGAACTCCTTGCGGCCGGTCTCGTTCTCGTTGATGAACTTCTTGGCGAAGCTGCCGTCCTGGATCTCGTCGAGGAGCTTGCGCATGGCGGCCTTGGTATCGGCGGTGATGATGCGCGGGCCGGCGACGTAGTCACCCCACTCGGCGGTGTCGGAGATGGAGTGGCGCATGTACTCGAGGCCGCCGCGATAGATGAGATCGACGATGAGCTTGAGCTCGTGGCAGCACTCGAAGTAGGCAAGCTCGGGCTGGTAGCCAGCCTCACAGAGTGTCTCGAAGCCAGCCTTGATGAGGGCGGAGACGCCGCCGCAGAGGACGGCCTGCTCGCCGAAGAGGTCGGTCTCGGTCTCTTCGGTGAAGGTGGTCTGGAGGACTCCGGCGCGGGTGGCTCCGATGCCCTTGGCGTAGCTGAGGGCGAGAGCGAGCGCGTGGCCGCTGGCATCCTGCTCCACGCCGACGAGGGCGGGAACACCGCCGCCTTCAGTGAAGACCTCGCGGACGCGATGGCCGGGGGCCTTGGGCGCGACCAGCGAGACATCGACGGTGGCGGGCGGGGTGATGGTGCGGAAGCGGATGTTGAAGCCGTGGGCGAACATGAGGGTGACGTTGGGCTTCATGTTGGGCGCGATCTCGGCGTGGTAGACCTTGGCGGCGGTCTGGTCGGGGGTGAGGTTCATGATGACGTCGGCCCACTTGGAGACGTTGGCCACGGTGTCGACGACCAGGCCGGCGGCGCGCGCGCGGGCGGCGCTGGGCGAGTCGGCGCGCAGGCCGACGCGGACATCGACGCCCGAGTCCTTGAGGTTGAGTGCGTGGGCGTGGCCCTGCGAGCCGTAGCCGATGATGGCGACTTTTTTCGCCTGAATGAGAGAGAGGTCTGCGTCTGCGTCGTGATACGTCTTAGCCATGGTGGGTGATTTCCTCTAGATGTAATGGTAATTGAGATGAAGGCTTAACACCGATTTGCACCGATGACACCGATCAAGAACGAAGGATGTAATACGGATTAAAGACGGTGTGCGATTTCATGTGACTTAGTCCTCTGCGGGTTAGGGTTAGGGTTAGGGTTAGGGCTTGGGCTTGGGCGCGGGCTTGTCGGGGGTGCCGTTGGCCTGGCCGAGGGCCTTGAGAACACGGCTGGTGTGCAGCCCGCGGCGCATGGCCATGCGGCCGGTGCGAGAGATTTCAAGGATGGTGTAGCCGGACTCGCGCAGGACCTGGATGAGGCCCTCGATCTTGCTGGAGCTGCCGGTCATCTCCAGCATGATGGACTCGGGGGCGAGATCGACGACGCGGGCGCGGAAGACGTTGGCCAGCTCGAAGATCTGGGAGCGGGAGTGGAGGCCGTTGGGCGCGGTTGGGCCGGCGGCGACCTTGATGAGGCATAGCTCGCGGATGACGGCCTCGCTGCGGCCGACCTCGTCGACGTCGTTGGTGATTTCGAGCTTGTAGAGCGAGGCGCGGATGCGATGCGCGGCGGTCTCGGGGGCCTCGCAGACGATGGTCATGCGCGAGGTGTCTGGCTGCTCACTCTCGCCGACCGTGAGCGAGACGATGTTGATGCTGAGGCGGCGAAAGAGCGAGGCGACACGGGTGAGGACGCCGGGCTTGTCTTGAACCAGGGCTACGAAGGTGTGGAGCATGGGGACCTCGGGGTTGCGGTTAGCTGTTATTTGCGGGCACGCCTTTGACCTTTTCCATCAAGGTGAATGGACGCTCGAAGAGGATCAGTTCGCCGGGCTTGGCTGTGACGCGGATGGTTCCGCAGGTGTTTTCCGTGGAGATTCCCTTGTTGAGAATTTCGGCGACGGAGTAGAGGAGCTGGAAGGATTGCTGATTTGCGGGGAGGGTGCGGCAGCTTGCATTCAGATTTTCATCCAGTGCGATCTGCGCG
>DAIRTY010000166.1:0-4723 GCA_036803645.1 Acidobacteriaceae bacterium
TATAATTAAATCAGTAAGCAAAACCAAACAGACCCGGCCCAACCCGCCGGGTCTTTGCATTTAACGTACCACTGATCGCTGTCTTCTTCGCCTTTTATACGTCTCGTGCGCTAAGCGCGAGCTTAACTTTCATGTTTTGAATACTTTACGCTTCACCCACAGGGGGGCTCTCCAGCAAATAATCAACTGTTCGTGCGATTGCCCTGCCGTCCCCCATTCGAGAGATGCTTTCGACTGAAACCCTGGAGTAATGTTAAGGACGAATCCTTGAAAAATCGTCTCTGACGTGAGAGGAAGTAAATTGAGCAAACTGGAAGGCATCTTCACGCCGCTTCTGGTGCCGCTGGACGAACGCGGCCAGATTAACGAGGCAGAGCTGCGCCGCTTCGTCAGCTGGCTGATCGAGCGCGGGGTGCATGGCCTCTACCCCAACGGATCGACCGGGGAGTTCACGCGCTTTACTCCGGCAGAGCGCCGCCGCATCGTTCACATCGTCGCCGAGGAGACGGCGGGCCGCGTTCCCATCCTGGCCGGCGCCGCCGAGGCCAACGTGAAGGAGACGCTCTTCGCCTGCCAGGCCTACGCAGACATGGGCGTGCGCGCCGTCGCCATTGTGTCGCCCTACTACTACAAGCTGACGCCGGAGTCGGTGTACGCCTACTTCGCGGAGATCGGGCGCAACTCGCCCATTGACCTGACGCTCTATAACATTCCGGCCTTTGCCAGCCCCATCGACGTGACCACCATCCGCCGCCTGGCCGACGAGTTCCCCCGCGTCATCGGCATCAAGGACTCCTCCGGCGATCTGGCCTTCATGATGCGCATGATCGCGGCGATCCGCCCCAACCGGCCCGACTTCACCTTCCTTACCGGATGGGAGGCGGTGCTGATTCCCATGCTGATGATCGGATGCGACGGAGGCACGCACGCCAGCTCGAACGTGGTGCCGGAGATTACGCGCAAGATGTACGACATGTACCGCGCGGGCGATACCGCCGGAGCCATGCTGTGGCAGTACCGCATCCTCGAACTCTTCGACGTGATGCTCAACCAGTTCGAGTTTCCCGACGGATTCCGCGCCGCAGCCGCGCTGCGCGGCTTCCACTTCGGCCACACCCGGCTGCCCCAGACTAGCGAGCAGCGCTCCGAGCACAAGGTCCTGAGCAACGTAATGCAGTGCATTCTCGCCGACTTCGAGTTGGTGAACCCGCCCGCCTCCGGATGCCCGGTGCGAACCGGAGAGATTGCGCACGACAAGATGGAGCAGATCGTCTACAAAGTCGTGCATGAGATCAAGAATCGGGGGCTCTTCTGAGCACTATGGACAGGTCCGAGGCGCTGGCCATCGTCGAGATCGGCGGCTGGTCTCCGGCCATGGTCGTGCTCGACGCCATGGAGAAGACCGCCAACGTCCGCGTCGTGCAGACGGAGCTGAACGACGCGCCCGGAGTCTGCATCAAACTCGCCGGGCGCATCGGCGATATCCAGTCCGCCGCGCACGCCGCGGAAGCTGCCGCCGAGGCCATGCATATCCCCATCCTCGCGCACGTCATCCCGCAGCCGGCGGAGGGCTCCCGCGCCGCATGGGAGGCCGCGCCCGATTTCAATCCCCTCATCGAACAGCCGTCCGTCCAGAGACCGGAGAACACCATGAACGAACAAGCCAGCTTCGCCGTGGGACTCATCGAGACCCAGGGCTTCACCGCCGCCTTTGAAGCCATCGACACCGCACTCAAAACCGCAAACGTCGAGGTTCTTGCACGCGAGAAGCTCGGCGGAGGCTATATCACCATCATCATCAAGGGCGACGTTGCCGCGGTGCGCGCCGCGGTGGACGCGGGCAAGGCCCATGTGGAGGGCCTGGGCAAGCTGATCGCCGCACACGTCATCCCCAGCCCCAGCCAGGGCGTCCTCTCGCTGCTGCCCAAATAGCGCGCGCTTACAGTTCTGGAGCGCCCCACGCAATCGATGGGTAGCGATCTCGGCACGGCCTCACCGGATGGTTTGCGTAGCGGACTGGCTGGCGACGGGCGTCGCCGCGGCCGAAGGACCGGAGTTGAACAGTTGCGGGCCGCGTTCGCTCAGCACGGTCATCCCGACCACAAACACAAGCGGCCAGAAGAACAGCCATAACTTCCGTGCAAATTCATCCCTCTCACTTCGCGTATGGTTCATCGCACTCACCCAGGACCTTGCGCTGCATCCAGCCAGCGCTTGATTTAAGGAGATGCTTTTCTGCGTTAAGAATGGGTAGGGATTTTGCTAAGAATTCGTAAGTTTATGGCTCGCGCGGGCCTTCGGCGAACCGGAACCGCGCGCGCAACGGACAACAAAGAACGCACAACGAGCAACCGCCGTCAGTTGGTCACCACATGCATTGCGAAGCCCGCGCAGGCCACCGCGATCAGGTCCTCCACCAGGGCAACCTTCCAGTCCGCGCAGCCGATCCTCTCGACCAATTCGCGCCGGACCATGAATCCGGCGAAGGCCCCCAGCGCCGCGCCCACCACGCCCAGCAGCACGCCCTCCAGCCCCGGCCCCGCCATCGCCGTGGCGGCGATGGAGCCGATCAGCCCGCCAAAGAACAGCCGGGCCATCAGCGGCGCCGCGGAAATCCGGTCGGGCGTCCGAGGAAGTTTGTCGGCGACACACTCAGCCAGCGCCAGCACGGTGAACGCCGCAACCGCCGCAACGCTGGCTGTCCACGCTGCCCAGGTGTCCTCCACGGGAAGGTAGCCCAGGTAGGCAAACCAGCACAGCACGGCCATTGGCGTCATCGCGCGCAGCCCTGTCGTCACGCCGAGTAGAGGGATCGCCAGCAACCAGGACAGCATTGCGATCAGCATGGAACCACCTGTGGAGCATCGCGCGGATGACTGCGCTCAATGTTCGATGCGCCTTCTGCCAGCCAAATCTCTGGTGATGGAGAGTGTCTCACGCACAGGGGACATTTGGGTACAGCTTCGTGGGCCAGGCCGCCGCCGAAGATTCATGCCCGCAGCCACCCATACAGCGGGAACTGCTCGGCCATCTCCAGCACTTCGCCGCGGATCTGCGCCAGCTTCGCCGGGTCTGCGCGGTGCTCAAGCGCCGAGACGATCCACTTCGCAATCACCTGCATCTCCGGCTCCTTCATGCCGCGCGTAGTCAGGGCCGGCGTGCCGATGCGAATCCCGCTGGGCTTCATTGGCGGGTTAGCATCGTATGGAATCGCGTTCTTGTTCACCGTGATCCCCGCCTGGCCCAGCGCGAACTCGGCCTCGCTGCCCAGAATTCCCTTCTGGAAGACATCGACCAGGATGAGGTGGGTGTCCGTTCCGCCGGAGATAATCCGGTAGCCTCCTTCGGCCAGCGCGGCGGCCAGCACCTTTGCGTTGGCCACGATCTGCCGCGCGTACTCGGCAAACTCCGGCTGGAGCGCCTCGCGGAAGGCCACCGCCTTGGCCGCAACAATGTGCATCAGCGGCCCGCCCTGCTGCCCGGGAAAGACACTGCGGTCGATCGACGCCGCCAGCTCCTGCCGGCACAGAATCATCCCCGCGCGCGGCCCGCGCAGGGTCTTGTGCGTGGTGGTTGTCACCACATGCGCATGGGGAACCGGCGAAGGATGCACTCCGCCCGCCACCAGTCCGGCGAAGTGCGCCATATCGATCATCAGCGACGCGCCCACTTTGTCGGCGATCGCGCGCATCCGGGGAAAGTCGAACTGGCGCGGATAGGCGCTTCCTCCGCCGACGATCACCTTCGGCTTCTCGCGCAGGGCGGTTGCCTCCAGCTCGTCGTAGTCGATGGTCTCGGTGTCGCGCCGGACCTGATAGCCAACCACGCGATAGAGCTTGCCGGAAAAGTTGAGCTTGTGGCCGTGCGTCAGATGTCCGCCGTGGGCCAGGTCGAGGCCCAGAATCGTGTCTCCAGGCACGCACAGCGTCATATAGGCCGCGGCATTGGCCTGCGAGCCGGAGTGCGGCTGCACGTTGGCGTGTTCGGCGCCAAAGAGCCGCTTGGCGCGGTCGCGAGCAAGATTCTCGACCACATCGGCGAACTCGCATCCGCCGTAGTAGCGCTTGCCGGGATAGCCCTCGGCGTATTTATTGGTGAAGACCGTGCCCGCTGCTTCCAGCACAGCGCGGCTGACGAAGTTCTCCGAGGCGATCATCTCCAGCCCCTCGTGCTGGCGCATGATCTCGTGTTGAATCTGGCTGGCAATCTCGGGGTCCGCGACGGCAAGTGGGGCACTCATATTGATTGGCATTCCTCTATCTTATGACATCGCCGCCGCGCCTCCGTCCACCACCACGCAGGTATCAGGGCAATCGCATGAAGAGTTAATGATTTGCTGGAGGGTCCCCCCCGTACTAATAGCGTAAAGTATTCAAAAAATGAAAGTTAAGCACGCGCTAAGCGCGCGAGACGTATGAAAGGCGAAGAAGATAGTGATCCGTGGTGCGTTAAATGCGAAGGCCCGGCGAGTTGGCCGGGTCTGTTTGGTTTTGCTTACTGATTTAATTATACGGCGTGGAGCATAACTACTATGCCAACTTGTTTAAAGATTTAAGTGGTTTGTTTGGTGTTGGTTGAGGGGAATTTTGGGATTCGAGGGTCTTGACAGAGGGATTTGCTGGGAATTTTGCGGGTGGGACGGCGTTTTTTATCTCGGCTATGGGCTACGGGCTATGAGCTGTGTGGTATGAGGATGGAGCGGCCGGCGGTCGGCAAGGGCAAG
>DAIRTY010000167.1:0-4720 GCA_036803645.1 Acidobacteriaceae bacterium
CCTCTCAATCCTCATCGCCGCTATGATCGCCTGGTCCTCCGCATCCATCGTTCGCGAAACCCTCAACATCCTGCTCGAAGGCACCCCCCGCGCCCTCTCGCTCGCCGACATCCGCGCCGCCGTCAATGCCGTCCCCGGCGTCCTCGACGTCCACGACCTGCACGTCTGGTCGCTCGGCTCCGCATCGCACGCCCTCGCCAGCCACGTCACCATCGGCGAGATGCGCATCTCCGGCTCGGCCGCCATCCTCGACGCCATCAACTGCGCCCTGCGCGACCGATTCCACATCACCCATACCACCATCCAGTTCGAGATCATCGGCTGCGAAACCACCAACGGCTGCTCCGCCCCGCCCGAGCCCGACGCCGCCCACCACGACCACTCCCACGCCCACTGATCGCAGCCCAATAGAAGCCGTCTTTCTGGCGAAGCACCGCTAGCGTAGCCCTTCTGGCGAAGCACTCCTGAAGCCGTCATTCTGGCGAAGCCAGAATCTCCGTATTTCGCACTTGCAGTTGCTCGTCCTCGCCCACAAAAAAGAGACGCCCACCAACTCGGCGGGCGTCCCTTCAGCAAAATCGCACTCTATAGCAGCGTCGCGTCCAGCGTGATCTCCGCCGCAGCCAGCAGCCGCGACACCGGGCAACCCACCTTCGCTCCATTGGCAATCTCGTCGAACTTCGCCTTGTCGATGTTCGGTATCTTCGCCTTCGTCGTCAGGTGGATCTTGGTCACGGTCGGCTTGTCATGCAGATCCAGCGTCACCACGGCCGTCGTCTCAATCGACTCCGGCGTGAAGCCCGCCTTGCCCAGCTCCGCGCTCAGCGCCATCGTGAAGCAGCCCGCGTGCGCCGCCGCGATCAACTCCTCGGGGTTCGTCCCGACGCCGCTCTCGAACCGCCCCGCAAAGCTGTACTGCGTCTCCTTCAGGGTCCCACTCTGGGTCGAGATGGTTCCTTTGCCCTCCTTCAAACTCCCTCGCCAAACTGCACTCGCACTGCGATCCATAGTAGTCTCTCCTTTTTTCTCTTCCACTTGGTCTCAACATCTAAATCACTAGCATTGTCCCATACAGACGCCACCCACATACGATGCATCCGCTGCGCTCTCGGTTGTGAGCAATACAGCACAGCCGCAGCCAACCAATTGGAAGAGAACCGTATCATAGTAATTCGAAGAAGAAATCTCTGAGCAACCCCTCACTTGAAAGCGACAGCTCCTCCACGCGGTGTAACAAGACTATGGTTCAAAGTTGATAATCGAGATTGATGAGCGTGAGCAGGCAAAGGAGGCTTTGCTCAAGGCGGGTGCTCTACAGCGCGCCATCATCAACAGCGCCAATTTCTCCAGCATCGCCACCGACGCCCGCGGCGTCATCCAGATCTTCAACGTAGGCGCAGAGCGGATGCTCGGCTACACCGCCGACGAAGTGATGAACAAGACCACCCCCGCCGACCTCTCCGATCATCAGGAGTTGATCGTCCGCGCTGCCGCTCTCAGCCTCGAACTAGGCACCCCTATCCCCCCCGGTTTCGAGGCCCTCGTCTTCAAGGCCTCGCGCGGCATCGAGGATATCTACGAGTTGACTTACTGCCGCAAGGACGGCAGCCGTTTCCCCGCCATCGTCTCCGTCACCGCCCTGCGCGACGCCGACGAAGCCATCATCGGATACCTCCTCATCGGCACCGACAACACCGCCCGCAAGAAGGCCGAGGAAGCCTTGCTGAAGGATGGCGCGCTGCAGCGCGCCATCTTCAACAGCGCAAACTTCTCCAGCATCGCCACCGACGCGCATGGCGTCATTCAAATCTTCAACGTCGGAGCCGAGCGCATGCTCGGCTACACCGCCGCCGACGTGATGAACCAGATCACCCCCGCCGACCTCTCCGACCGTCAGGAGTTGATCGTCCGCGCCTCCGCCCTCAGCCTCGAGCGCGGCATTCCCATCCCCCCCGGTTTCGAGGCACTCGTCTTCAAGGCCTCGCGCGGCATCGAGGACATCTACGAACTCACCTACATCCGCAAGGATGGCAGCCGCTTCCCCGCCATCGTCTCCGTCACCGCACTGCGCGACGCCAACGAAGACATCATTGGCTACCTGCTCATCGGCACCGACAACACCGCCCGCAAGAAGGCCGAGGAAGCCCTCCTGAAGGAGGGCGCGCTGCAGCGCGCCATCTTCAACAGCGCAAACTTCTCCAGCATCGCCACCGATGCCCGCGGCGTCATTCAAATCTTCAACGTCGGGGCCGAGCGAATGCTGGGCTACACCGCCGACGAGGTGATGAACCAGCTCACCCCCGCCGATCTCTCCGACCATTCAGAGCTGATCGCCCGCGCCGCCGCCCTCAGCCTCGAACTCGGCACTCCTATACCCCCCGGATTTGAGGCACTCGTCTTCAAGGCCTCGCGCGGCATCGAGGACATCTACGAGCTCACCTACATCCGCAAGGATGGCAGCCGCATCCCGGCCATCGTCTCCGTCACCGCCCTGCGCGACGCCAACGAAGACATCATCGGCTACCTCCTCATCGGCACCGACAACACCGCCCGCAAGCAGGCCGAAGAAGCCCTCCTGCGCAGCGAGATGCTGGCCAGCGCCGGACGCCTCGCCGCCAGCATCGCGCACGAGATCAACAACCCTCTCGAAGCCATCATGAACACCCTCTACCTCGCGCGAACCACCCCAGGCGTCCCCGCCGGCGCCCACCAGTACATGGACATCGCAGACGGCGAACTCATGCGCATCGCCCACATCACCCGACAAACCCTCGGCTTCTACCGCGAGTTCTCCGCCGCCACCTGCAACTACGTCACCGCCCTGTTCGACTCCGTCATCAACCTCCTTCAGGCAAAGATCCGATCCACCGGCGCGCAGGTCGAGACGCAGTGCGACAACGATCTCCGCGTCATGGGAATCGCCGGCGAGCTGCGTCAAATCCTCGCCAACCTGCTCGCCAACAGCCTCGACGCCATCGACCAGAACAGCCGAATCGTCCTGCGTGCCACTGTCTCCATCGATCCTCACGACGCCAGCCACCGCGTCCGCATCACCATCGCCGACAGTGGCTGCGGCATGTCGCCCGCCACCATCAAACGCATCTTCGAGCCCTTCTTCACCACCAAAGGCACGGTCGGAACCGGCCTCGGCCTATGGGTCTGCAAACAGCTCGTCGAGAAAAATATCGGCTCCATCAGAGTCCGCTCCAACCCTGGTGGCCCTAATCAAGGCACCATCTTCTCCATCCTCCTGCCCCGCCACATCGCACGCCCTGAATGAATCGCCACGGTTAGCCCGCCACCGTCTCCGCCTTCAGCTTCTCCGCCGTGTCGTGCGCGATTAGCGCGTCGATCGTCGGCTGCAACTGCCCCTCCATCACCTGCGCAAGCTGATGGTTCGTCAGCCCGATCCGATGATCCGTCATCCGGTTCTGCGGGAAGTTGTACGTCCGAATCTTCTCCGAGCGATCCCCAGACCCAATCTGCTGCTTGCGATCCTTCGCCTGAATCTGGTGAATCCGCTCCTTCTCCACCTCGTACAGCCTTGCCCGCAACACGCGCATTCCCTTTTCGCGGTTTTTGATCTGCGATTTCTCATCCTGGCAGCTCACCACGGTATTGGTCGGCAAATGTGTAATTCGCACCGCCGAATACGTCGTATTCACGCTCTGTCCGCCCGGCCCCGACGAGCAGAACGTATCGATCCGCAGGTCCTTCGCCTCGATCCTGACGTCCACCTCCTCCGCCTCCGGCAGCACCGCCACCGTAATCGCCGACGTATGCACGCGCCCCTGCGTCTCGGTCGCCGGCACGCGCTGCACCCGATGCACGCCCGACTCATACTTCAGTTGCGAATAGACGTTATGCCCCTCGATGATCGCCGTCACGTCCTTCAGCCCGTTGCCAATCCCCGACTCGCTCTCGGAGAGCACCTCCACCTTCCACTTATGCTGCTCGGCAAATCGCATGTACATCCGAAAAACCTCCGCCACAAACAGGGCCGCCTCGTCCCCGCCTGTCCCCGCGCGCAGCTCCAGAATCACGTTCTTCTCATCGTTCGGGTCCTTGGGCAACAGCATCGCCTTCAGCTCCTCCTCCACTGGTGCCAACTGCGGCTCCAGCGTGGCAATCTCTTCCTCGGCCATCGCCTTCACATCCGGGTCGGCGTCGGCCAGCATCAGTTTCGCCTCCGCAATCCCGTCCCTGATCTTGCGATACTCGCGGAACTTCTCCACCGTAGGCTCCATATCGCGATGCGCCTTCGACACCTTGCGAAAGTTCTCCTGGTCGTTCACCAGCGTCGGGTCGGACATCTGCCGGCCAAGCTCTTCGTAGCGTGCTTCCAGTTGTTCCAGCCGATCGAACATGGGTCTTCTCCTCCTGCATATCGCCGCAGGGCGTCAAAGTTTGTTGCTTCTATTTAAGTTTGTCATCCTGAACGGAGTGAAGGGTCCCCGCATTTCGTTCGGGGTGCAACGGCTCTCACCAGCGGCAAGGCATTCACCGAATTCAGCGCAGCTAGAGCTGATCGCGACGCGAGCGCGTCACGCGGGAAAGATTCACCGAGGTTGCAAATGCATTTGGCACAATACTTTGATGTTACTCCGCTCGCCCCGGATGCGGGAAGCCATCTTTCGACCGTATCAGGATTGAAGCCAATCATGAGCAGTGCGAAACCCGCCGATAAAATATTTTTACGCCCCGCGCTCGTCGCAAGATG
>DAIRTY010000168.1:0-4698 GCA_036803645.1 Acidobacteriaceae bacterium
GAAGTCTAAATCCCCGCGCCCAGCAGGGTCAGGTAGAGGAGTGCCCAACTCAATTCTCGGGAAAAAGTATCCCCAAAGTATCCCCTGAGCCTTCGCGTGCCACCCAAAGGTTTTTATGGAAAGCTCCAAATCGCCAATGTTTACTGGGTGTTTTATGGTGAGAGCGCTGGGACTCGAACCCAGGACCAACGCCTTAAAAGGGCGATGCTCTACCAACTGAGCTACGCTCTCGAACCACACTCCAACGGTAGCATATCGAGAGGCTCCCGAGGGGACATGAGGCGGTTGCAACGATGACGTATCCTCGACACCAAATCGAGAGATGCACTTGCTGCGAGTCCCGGCAATCCGAGCAGATTGTCCGCGAAATGGATGAGGCAAATCCGCTAAATGGATGAGGTAGATCCGCCGAATAGATGAAACGAATCTACGAAATAATTGAGGCAAAGTTGTTTAGAGAGTGACACTTAAGTCGCATGGAGGACTTATTGACTTGGTCTGGGGGCGAACGTAGGCTTGTAGAATTGCATGGAATAGTGTGCATAAGTGCAATCAATGGAATCAAGTAGGCCAGGTCGGCTGGCGGCGATGCCAATGTGGCAGAGGGCCTAAACGGAGCAGAATGGACTCAAGCGGCAGAGAATCGGGCTACGAAGAGGCAGTGGCCGGAGCGCCGGAGGATGTGGCCGCACTTTACCTGTGGGCGAACCTGCAGGGGGCGAAGTACCGCGACTTCTCGGCCTCGCGCCGGGAGTACCGCGCACAGGTGCGGTATCGCGCGGCCCAGGCGCTGCGGGAGCGGGAGCTGCGGGCGCAGGCGGTGGCGGCGGCGGCGGTGGAGGCGGCGCAACGGGCGGAGTTGGCCGCGATGGCTGCGGCCCGATTGCAGGACGCGGGCGACAACCGGGCGTTGCAGATCCAGTTATTGCAAGACGTGGAGGAGGCCGCGCGAACGGCGTCCGCCGAACGGGAGGAAGCGGCGCTCCGGGCCGAGTCCGTGGCCCATGCCGGGGCCGTAATGATGCGCGAGGAGCGCGAGATTGCCGATGCCCAGGCGTCGGTCAGGCGCCAGACACTGCTTTACGCGCAGTCTGAGGATTGGCTGCGTCAACTGGCAGGTCCTCAGCCACGCGATCCGATGGACCGTGGGACGATGGACCGTGGGACGATCGACAGCGAGCTCGCGCCTGTGCTTTCGAAAGATTTGCATCCATCCGGCACGGAGGTTGAGTGCGCTGATGTTGAGCGTGCCGATTGCATTGGCCCTCCTACAGTTGGAGCTGAGGCAGTGGGAGCGGATGGCGATGCCGGTCTTGCGGGGCCGGCGTGGCTCTATGGTTCGCAGACCCCGCCGCGGACGCGGCTGTTGCAGGCGATCGCGAAGGTCCCCATGGGGGAGACAGCGGAAGGCAACGGTGAGGCGCCTGAGGGGGACACGCTGCAGGACTCGCGGGAGCGGGTTGCGTCGCGCTGGTTTGCGCTGAAAGGAGTCTTCAAACACGCCGCGCCGGAGCTGCCCGCGATGTCCCTGACCAGGACAGTTGAGGGGCGGATGCCACTGTTGTTGGTCTATTCGCTCGCCGGAGGGGTGGGCAAGACGAGCCTTGCGGCGACGCTGGGGCGCGCACTCTCCTCGCAAGGGGAGAAGGTGGTACTGACCGACACGACCTCGCGCGGGCTGCTTCCGTACTACTTTGGGGAGCGCGAGCTTCGCCCCGGGGAGGTGCGCACCTTCCAGCCGCCGGCGGGGAGCCCCGGCGCGCCGGTCTCGCTGGTGACGTACGACGCCGCGAGCATGGGGGAAGACGAGCGGCAGCAGGAGTCGCTGGCCGATGAGATCCTGCGCAATGGCCATGGCAACCAGCGCATGGTGCTGGATCTTTCTTCGGGATCGAGCTGGCTGGTGCGGCGCATGGTGGAGCTGCATCCCATTGTGCTTGTACCGATGACCGGCGACATGAACTCGGTCATCAGTCTGCAAGCGGTGGAGAGGGTCTTCCAGTCCATCGCGGACCGCGACGGCCGGCCCCTGCTGCCCTATTATGTGCTGAACCAGTTCGAACCATCGCTTCCGCTTCACCTGGATGTTCGCGAGGTGCTGCGCCGCCAGCTGGGAGACCGCCTGCTGCGTATTGTGATCCGGCGCTCACAGGCGGTGAGCGAGGCGCTGGCCGAGGGGATGACGGTGGTGGACTACGCTCCGGACGCCGCGGTCTCGCAGGACTACATGGATGTCGCCTCGTGGCTGCGCAGCGTGTCACCGCCGGCCATGGCGGAGTCTTCCCAGCAGCAATGGAGCCAACAGTGACGCGCTCATTTTTGTGCAGAGAGTTCGAGTCGTCCGGTAGCATTGCGATGCGGGTCCTGCGGTTCTCGGTGCTCGCGGGCGGGTTGCTGTTCTTCGGCTTTAGCGGAGTGCTTTCTCTCGCCTGGCCTCAGCAACTCATTCTGGCGGGGATGACGATCCTGCTGGCCGTATGGATGGACCGCGGCTCCAGTTCGTATCCGGTGACTCTGACGCTGATGCTGCTCTCCATCTACTCGACGTTTCGCTACGGGTTCTGGCGTGTCTCTACCGTGCTTGCAACCTTCCGCAATCCGGGCACGCACTGGACCAGGCTGGATGCGTCCTTCGTCTGGATTCTGCTTCTGGCGGAGTGCTATGCCTTCATGGTGCTTCTGATGGGCTATATACAGATGCTGTGGCCACTCGGGCGCATGCCGGTTCCGCTGCCGGACGACCTGGAGCAATGGCCCGCGGTGGACGTGCTGATCCCGACCCTCAACGAGCCTCTGAGCGTGGTGCGCTTCACTGCGCTGGCGGCGATGAATATCGACTGGCCGGCCGACAGGCTGAACGTCTACATCCTGGACGACGGCCATCGCGAGGAGTTCCGCGCCTTCGCCGAAGAGGCGGGCATCGGGTACATGACGCGCGACGACAACCGGCACGCCAAGGCGGGCAACATCAACCGGGCGCTGGCGCAGATTGGGTCGCCGTTTGTCGCCATCTTCGATTCGGACCATGTGCCGACGCGCAGCTTTCTACAGATCGCCATGGGCTGGTTTCTGCGCGACCGGAAGCTGGGCCTGTTGCAGACGCCGCACCACTTCTACTCGCCCGACCCGTTCGAGCGCAACCTGGGCCAGTTCCGCATCACACCCAACGAAGGCGAGCTGTTCTATGGCGTGGTGCAGGACGGCAACGACTTCTGGAACGCGGCGTTCTTCTGCGGCTCCTGCGCGGTGCTCCGCCGCAGCGCGCTGGACCAGGTGGGCGGCATCGCGGTGGAGACGGTGGCCGAGGACGCGCACACATCGCTGCGCATGCAGATGCGCGGATGGAACACGGCCTACATCAACATTCCACAGGCGGCCGGCCTGGCCACCGAGCGGCTGAGCGCTCATGTGAAACAGCGCATCCGCTGGGCGCGCGGCATGGTGCAGTTGCTGAGGATCGAGAACCCGCTGTTCGCGCCTGGGCTGAGACCGGCGCAACGGCTCTGTTACTTCAATGCGATGTCACACTTTCTGTTCGCTCTGCCGCGGCTGATCTTCCTGACTGCGCCGCTGATCTATCTGATCTTCGGACAGGTAAACATTCCGGGCTACTGGCTGACGATCGTGGCGTATGCGGCGCCGCACCTGGTGCTGTCGAATCGCACCAACTCGCGCATTCAGGGACGCCACCGGCACTCGTTCTGGAACGATATTTACGAGACGGTTCTGGCGCCTTACATCTTTCTGCCCACGCTGCTGGCGCTCTTCAGCACCCGGACTGGCAAGTTCAACGTGACGGCGAAGGGCGGCGTGATCGACCACGATTGCTTCGACGCCCGCATCGCGCGGCCGTTCCTGGTGCTGCTTGGGTTCGATCTCATCGGCCTGTTGTGCGCCATCCCCAGGGCGATCCAGTTTCCCGCGTTCCATGTTGTGTGGTGGATGTCCTTCATCGACTGGCCGGCCAGCATCTACGACGGCGGCCATCCAGGAACGATCTTCATGAACGTTCTCTGGCTGCTGTTCAGCGTGGTGCTGCTGGGGGTTGCGACAGCGGTTGCGTGGGAGAGCCGGCAGCGCCGCCAGACGGTGCGCATGGCGAGGGCGGTGCCGTCGGACATCCTGCTGCCGGACGGCTACATGGCCCAGGGAATCACATGCAATCTGTCCAACGGAGGCGTGCAGGCCAGGATTCAAGGCCCCATCCATGCCGGGGTGGGCGATCCGGTGCGGTTCGTCTTTCCGCTGCTGGATGGGACGGCGACGCTGCCGGCCACCGTCGTCGCCATCGAGGAAGAGATGCTGCGCGCGAAGTTCGACTCGCTCAACTTACAGGAGACCGAGGCGCTGACCATGATCCTCTACTCGCGGGCGGACACCTGGCTGGGCCCGCGCCAGGCGCGCGAGCCCGACCATCCGATGCGCAGCCTGGGCCGCATTCTGAGGTTGTCGCTCTATGGTCTCTCGCATACGGTTGGCTCCCTGATGGGAGATCTATGGAGGAGCAGGAAGAGGACCGCTGCGAAGGGCGGGCTGGCAACCAGTGTCGTCCCGATCCTGCTGCTTGCCATTCTTGCCGGAGTTTCGCCGCGCGATGCGCGGGGAGCGCAGGCGACCGGCGCGGACTTCCAGGTGGCCGTTGCGCGGACCTCGCAGTCGTCCGCGATCTCGCAGACGGTGAGCATGATGCGCGGTACG
>DAIRTY010000169.1:0-4663 GCA_036803645.1 Acidobacteriaceae bacterium
CCGATGGAACCCGGAGTTGCGCCGCTGGCTCGATGAAGCCTCGCGCGCCGCTGGCTTCAGCGTCGTTGGCGTCGCCCAGGTCCGCGGGACTGACGACCCGGTCGCCGCGCAGCAGGCGGCGCGATTCTCCGCGTGGATCGACGCGGGCCACGCCGGCCAGATGGACTACCTCAAGCGCCGCGACGAATCGGGAACCCTCGTCCGCTCCAGCCCGCGCGTCGCAATGCCGTGGGCGCGCTCCGCCATCGTCTGCGCCATGAATTACAACTTCGCCGCACCCTTTGTTCGCAGCGAAGATCGATTAGCCCAGCCGCCGCCCTCCGCGTCTCCTCGCTCCATCGATCCCGCGCCGCCCGGTGCAGGCTGGATTGCCCGCTACGCGTGGACCGGCCGCACGCTCGACGACGGGACCACCGCCCCATCGGACTATCACGAAGAGGTGCTTGCCCGCCTGCACACAATCGAGACCACCCTGCTGGCCCGCGCCGCATGTACCACCCGCTGCTATGTCGATACCGGCCCGCTCGTCGAGCGCACTCTGGCCGCCGAGGCTGGCATCGGCTGGATCGGCAAGAACACCTGCCTCATCAACCAGCAGTTCGGCTCATGGCTCCTGCTCGCCGTCCTCGTCACCTCGCTGCCGGTGGAGGATGAGTTCGCGGCCCCAGACCGTTGCGGAACCTGCACCCGCTGCATCGACGCCTGCCCCACCGGCGCGCTACTCGGCTCGAAGCAACCCGGCGCTCCGCGCCAGATGGACGCCTCGCGCTGCATCGCCTACCTCACCATCGAGAAGAAGGGCGCAATCGACCCCAGTCTGCGCGCGCCGATGGGCCGCCAGGTCTTCGGCTGCGACATCTGCCAGGACGTCTGCCCCTGGAACCGCAAGCCGCCCGGTGCCCCATCCATTCCGCGTTCTCTGCGGAATGAGTCGGAGTCCGCAACGCCATCTTCGGGCCAGATAGAAATTGGCAATCGCGAAGGTCTGCAACTGCGCCCAGAACTGGTCAATCCCTATCTCGACTGGCTGGCCGCAATGGACACGCCCCAATTCAAGCTCCACTTCAAGGGCTCGCCGCTGGAGCGCACCGGTCGCAAGCGCCTTCTGCGCAACGTCGCCATCGCCATGGGCAACAGCGGCAACGCGCGCTTTCTGCCCCAACTCGAAGCCTGGGCAGCCGGCGACGACCCCGTGCTTGCCGATGCCGCGGCTTGGGCGCGTGCGCGTCTGCTAGCCTATTAGCAATGGCCTCAGGCAATCCCACGCAAGACTCCCACGAAGCCCCCGCCGCCGTTCCCATCGCGCAGGTGCGCCCCGTCGTGCGCCGCGACGGCCTCGGCGCGCAACTCTCCGCGCTGGCCCACTACATGGTGCAGACCGAGGTCCACACCTACGCCTTCTCGGTCGCGGCCAACGTCATCCTCTCGCTCTTTCCCTTTATCGTGATGATGCTGACGATCTCCCGCCAGGTCTTCCACTCGCGCATCATGGAGAAGGTCGTCGGCGAGATGATGGGCAACTTCCTGCCCACATCGCAGGACTTCATCATGCGCAACATGCAGATATTGGCGCATCCCAAGGAGGGCACGCAGGTCTTCTCCATCGTGATGCTGCTGATCAGTTCCACCGGCGTATTTCTTCCGCTGGAGGTCGCGCTGAACCAGGTCTGGGGCGTCGCCAGGAACCGCTCGTACATTCGCAACCAGATCGTCTCGCTGGGCCTGGCGTTTGCGGTCGGTGTGCTGGCCATGTCCTCGGTCGCCCTCACCGCCGGGCAGCAGACGGTGCTCACCTGGATATTCTTCGGCCACATCGACAACATCGTCTTTCGCTTCCTCACCGAAGGAACGCTGCAGATCCTCGCTGCGGTGGTCAGTATTGCGATCTTCTTCCTCATCTACTGGATTCTGCCCAACCGCAAGGTCCCGGCGCGCGCCGTGCTGCCCACGGCCATCGTCATCGGCCTGCTGTGGGAGGGCGCGAAGGTCATCTACGTCCTCGCGCTTCCGCATCTTGACTTCCCGTCGGTCTACGGCCCGTTCTACGTCTCGGTCAGTCTGATGATGTGGGCCTTTCTCTCCGGCCTTCTGCTGCTTGGCGGTGCGCACTTCTCCGCCACGCGCTATGCTCTCTCCGTGGCCCGCCAGGAAGAACGCACCGAGAGCGAGCAAAAGAGCGCTCAGCGCGCAGTAGAATGAGCCTAATGCAGAAGACGGTTCAATCCGGTGGACGGCATAAGCCCCCCACACCCGCGGCGCGCATTCCTCGTAGGTGGCGTCGTCGCCCTCCCAGCGGAGTGGCCGGAGCGGTCTTCTGGCTCGCGCTCGGCTTTGGCCTGATCTGGCTGCTGCGCCTGGCACCCAGCGGAGGCAGCACACTGCTTGGCTGGATGCAGCTTCTGGTCGGTCTGGCGCTCTTCAGCCTGGCGGTTCCACTGGCCTGGCGTCTGCTCCACCAGCATCTGATGTGGAGCCTGCGCAACAAGCTCATCCTCACCTATCTGCTGATCGGTCTCGCGCCGGTCGTGCTATTTGTGACGTTAGCGACAATCTCTGCCTACATTGCGGCTGGACAGTTCTCCATCCATCTCGCCGACTCGCGCATGCACCAGCAGTTGGACACGCTTGGCGCGGGCAGTTCCTCACGCGTCTCGGGTACTGCGCGAATGATGCGCGACCGCGCCGAGCAGCCGCCGGGCCCGCGTCCGCAGGGTCCGGGCTTTCAACGAAGACAGCGTCCCAATGCTCCTGGCTCACCCGGCGGTGCTGCGCAATTTGCCGCGCGGCGAGCTGCGCGCGCTGCGCAGACTGCATCCGATGCTGCTGCTGCTGCACTGGCAGCCTCCAGGCTCACCAGCCAGACTGCGGAGTTGGGCGAGGCCGCTCCCGATCCGCTACTTGCCCGCCTGCACCCGCACACCTCGTACTATCTGAATGGAGCGCCCTACACTCCACCGCAATTTTTTGCGCCGTCTGGCGCGGCCGGCACACGGCCCAATTCCGCACAGCAAACCAACTCCGCCGTCCCACTGCCCGGGGCCGCGCCGGAGACAACCACCGGCCACCCGCTCGGTCTTCCACCCTGGGCTGAGGACCTGCAGGGTCTGCAGTTTCGCAGACTGGTCCTCGACGGTCAGAACCTCTACCTCGTCGCCATCGATCAGCGCCACGTCGAGGGCAGCGGCCTGCTCAGTGTCGTCATCAGTCTGCCCGTCGACAGCGCCCTGATGGACGTGGTGGCCGAGGGACTTGGCCGCGTCCGCGTCTCCGGCCTCATGACCGGCGGCCCACTGACAACTCCCGTCGCCTCCGCCACTGCTCCAGCCTCTGCTGCAAAAAACAGCGGTCCACGCTCCCTCGACAGCGACCTCCAGCGCACCTCGGTCTATGGAGGTGAGGAGCGCGCCGCCGTCAACTTCTGCGACTTTAGCGTCCCATTCGTCTCTACCATGGACATCAGAGATTGGGAGACGGGGGATGCCGATAATGTTCCTATTGTGGTGCACTCCCGTCCGTCGGTGCTGTACCGCCAGCTCTTCGGCAGTTCGCTCGGCGGCATCGTCACCAGCTACATCCGCTACGGCCTGGTGGGGCTGTGCATCCTCTTCGCGCTCATCGAGGCGCTTGCCCTGTGGATGGCGCGCCGTGTCAGCGGCAACATCACCACCTCGGTTGAAGAACTGTACGCCGCCACCCAGCGCGTCGATCGCGGAGACTTCGTGCATCGCATCTCCGCCGCGCCCGCCGGCAAGCAGGACCAGCTCGGCGAGCTCTCCCGCTCCTTCAACCGCATGACTGGCTCGCTCGAACGCCTGCTCCTCGAACAGCAGGAAAAAGAGCGCATGCAGAGTGAGCTCACCATCGCACAGGAGGTGCAGGCCAACCTCTTCCCCCATCGCGTGCGCGACCTGCCCACGCTCCAGTTGCATGGCATCTGCCGCCCGGCGCGCACCGTCTCGGGCGACTACTACGACTTCCTCGTCTTCCACCACCCCGACAATCCCGACGGATCGCAGGGCAGCGAATCCGGCGTCGGCATCGCGTTGGGAGACATCAGCGGCAAGGGAATCTCCGCCGCACTCCTCATGGCCACCCTGCACTCCGCCGTGCGCGCCTACCGCCTCGCCAGCGAGGACCTGGTCTACAGCGAGAGCGCCATCGCCGCCCTCACCGCCAGCCGCGAAGACCTCGCCGGAGATAGCGGCAAGCTCTTCGAGTCGCCCGGCCGCATCCTCTCCCTGCTCAACCGCCACCTTTATCGCAGCACGCAGCCGGAAAAGTACGCCACGCTCTTCCTCGCCCACTATGACGTGGCCACCGCGCAGCTCACCTACTCCAACGCCGGCCACCTTCCGCCGCTCGTGCTCAACCGCAATGGCCATGTGGTCCGCCGCCTCGACCGCGGAGGCACCGTCGTTGGCCTGATGGACGGAATGCGCTACGAGGAGGCCCGTTTCAAGATGAACCCCGGAGACATCCTGGTCGCCTACTCTGACGGCATCACCGAGCCCGAGAACGACTTCGGCGAGTTCGGCGAGGCCCGCCTGATGGAGATCGTCGCCCGCTACCGCGACCAGCCGCTCGAGGTCATCTCCAACCAGGTCCTGCTCGCCCTCGACACCTGGATCGGCGCCGCCGAGCAGCCCGACGACATCACCCTCGT
>DAIRTY010000170.1:0-4662 GCA_036803645.1 Acidobacteriaceae bacterium
CTGCGAAGGAGAAGAAGATCGAGTTACTCGCCGTCACCGATTTTCAGTCCATTACCGGGAAAGGCGTCAGTGGCCAGTTGCAATCGAAGCGTATCGGCATTGGCAACGCCATCATGATGGGGGATCTTGGCGCTTCTTCTGACGCGCTGAACGACAAAGCCGGCGCGCTGCAAAAAGAGGGGCAGACCGTAATGTTTGTCGCGTCGGACGGGAAGTTCGCCGGGCTGATCGCCGTCGCCGACCCAATCAAAGATACAACCCTCGACGCCATCCAGCAGTTGAAGAAGGAAGGCATACGCGTCCTGATGGTGACCGGCGACAACCACACGACGGCCGCTGCGGTTGCGGCGAAGCTGGGCATCGATTTCGAGGCTGACGTGCTGCCCGAAAAGAAGGCAGAGGTAGTCAAGAAGCTGCAGGCGGAGGGCGCGATCGTAGCCATGGCTGGGGACGGCGTGAACGATGCTCCCGCGCTCGCACAGGCGAATGTAGGCATCGCAATGGGAACCGGTACGGACGTGGCAATGAAGACCGGCGGCATCACCCTGGTGAAAGGTGACCTGCGCGGAATCGTCAGAGCGCGCCGGTTAAGTCAGCGCACCATGTCCAACATACGCGAGAACCTGTTCTTCGCATTCTTCTACAACGCGCTTGGTGTCCCGCTGGCGGCTGGTGTTCTGTACCCATTCTTCGGACTGCTGCTGAACCCGATGATCGCCGCTGCCGCGATGAGTTTTAGTTCAGTATCCGTGATTACGAATGCGCTCAGACTACGGACGGCGAAGCTGTGAATCGCACGCGCGCTGGATGCGCTTCCTGAAGGCACGCTGACGAGTGATCGGTTTCACCGCGAAGGCAACAATGCTTCCACTTGGATAAACTGAGACTGTGGCATGGCGGGATGTAGACCATGCCGCTCGCACGGAGGCGGCACGACGTGAGCCATCGCACGCCGGAAGGGACACGGTACAATTCAGTTGTCCAAAGCGGACACGAACGACGAAGGAAGTTGCTTCCTTCGACACCACGCGAGAGTGGCGGAATTGGCAGACGCACCAGACTTAGGATCTGGCGGAGCAATCCGTGGGGGTTCGAGTCCCCCCTTTCGCACCAACCCGCTTGCGGCGGCACGCCACATCATCCGCATGTACGCATCGAAGGCGCCATGAGCCAATTGAAGCAGCCCGCAGAACCGCAATCCGTCACCGTCACAAAATCCGAGAGCTACCGCAACAACTACGCCAACAGCGTGCAGGTGCGCATGAGCGTCTGGGACTTCTTCCTGGTCTTCGGAACCATGCACCGGGACACGCAGGAAGAGGTGCAGATCGAGAACTTCCAGGGCATCTACCTCAGCCCGCAGCAGGCCAAGGCGCTGCTGAACGTGCTCGGCCACAATCTGGCGCAGTACGAGCAAACCTTCGGCGAGCTGGCGCTGGAGCCGCAGTTTGTGCCGCCCGGCGGTCCCGTCCACTAACGCGTGACCGCCCGCCCGCCAAGTCGAAACCTGCTGTGCGACGCGCGTGCCCAGACACCTCTGTGGCAGTTCTATCCGGTCTTTTTTGCCGCCGTTTACCTCTCGCACCTGACGCTGCTCCGCCTGCCCTACTTCTGGGACGAGGGCGGCTACTACATTCCAGCGGCGTGGGACTTCTTTCGCACTGGAACACTGATTCCCGTCACCACGGTGACCAACGCGCACCCGCCGCTGCCGTCGATCCTGCTGGCGGGCTGGTGGCACCTTTCGGGTTTCGTCCCCAGCGGAACACGCACCTTCATCTGCATGATCGCGGCCGCCGCTCTGCTCGCTGTTTTTCGCCTGACGCGGAACCTACTGGGCACACGCTCCGCGGTTGCGACCACTCTGCTCACCGCCGTTTATCCGGTCTGGTACGCGCAGAGCACGCTGGCCCACGCAGACATCTTTGCCGCGGCGTTTACGCTGTGGGGGTTGTCGTTCTACTTTGAGAAAGCCGCGGGCCGGGGTGCCCCACATCCGGGGTCCCCAGCGAGCGCATTTGCTCGCTGGGGTGGGCGTCTCGATTCTGAGATGTGGGTTTCGACTCGGTCGAGAATCTGCGCAGCCGTTTTCTTCTCTCTCGCTGCGCTATCGAAGGAGACGGCAATCGTCACTCCAGTGGCGCTGGCGGTCTGGGAGTCGTATCTACTGTTGCGCGACCGCAGCGTTCCGGGCCTGCGCCGTGCGCACTTCGGCTGGCTCGCCGCGCTGCTTGCTCCCATTCTTCCCCTCGCGGCCTGGTACGCGTACCACTTCCATCGCACCGGGTTCGTCTTCGGCAACCCGGAGTTTCTGCGCTACAACGCGACCGCCAACCTGGACGCGCACCGCATCGCGCTCTGCCTCTACCACCGGCTGCTGCACCTGACGATGCACATGAATATGTTTGTGCCAGTGCTGTGTGCGCTGGCCGCGTTTCTGCTGCTCCCGGCCATCACTGAACGCGCGCGCCTGGCGCGGCCTGTACTCAACGCCGTTGCCGTGATTCTGCTGGCCAACTGGATCGCCTTCTCAGTGCTCGGAGGAGCGCTGCTGACCCGCTACCTGCTGCCCATGGTGCCTCTCGTTTTGCTGGTCGCGGTGGCCGAGTGGCAGCTCCGCGTGCGCGATTGGGGATGGATCGCCGCGCTCAGCACGGCGGCGTTTCTTGCCGGCATCTGGATCAACCCGCCCTACGCCTTCGCGCCCGAGGACAACCTCACTTATCGCGACATGATCGTGCTGCACCAGAGGGCGATTACGCTGATCGCCGAGCAATGGCCGCAGGCGACGGTGCTGACCGCGTGGCCCGCCTACTCCGAGTTGGAGCGGCCAGAGTTGGGCTATACCAAAGTCCCCATCAAGGCGGTTGCGATCCAGAACTTCTCGCGGCAACAGATCGAAGACGCAGCCCGGATGCAGCAGACCCCGGTCGCAGCCGGCCACTACGACACTGCTCTCCTCTTTTCGACCAAGTGGGCACCGCCCTCCGGCCGTGTCAACCTCGCAGGCCGCAACGCTCCGGCAGATGCCCGCTACTTCGACTTCCATGAGGACCTGCTGCCAGCCGAGGCCGCAGCGATCCTGCACGGCGAGGTGGTCTGGCAGGCCTCCATCCGCGGCGAGTGGGTCGCCGTCCTGCGCTTCCCCCGCATCAAGGAACAATCAGCCAGCCCGTAATCGTTGAACCAGGATCAAACTGACCGAATGCCAAATGAATGCTGAGACCTGCGATGCATCCACCCACGCGCCTTCTATAATCGAGCCATCGTGGTGAGAATTTTTTTTGGCGCTATTCGTCGGTTCAGTTCCTTTGCGATTCTGTTTGCCGCGCTGACTTCGTGCTGCATTGCGCGCGCACAGAGTCAGGTGAGTGCGGACGCCAGCTCGGCGGCGGACATCCGCCAGCCCGGCGGGCGGCTGGTGCTGGTGCTGCCGTTCGACAACCGCTCCGGCCAGGCCAACCTCGGCTGGATCGGCGATTCTTTTCCCTACACGCTGGACCAGCGGCTCACCTCGGCGGGCTTTTTGACCATCGGCCGCGACGACCGCCAGTACGCGATGCAGCACCTGGGCCTGCCGCCGGACTTTCGCCCCAGCCGAGCCACCACCATCCGCATTGCGCAGACGCTGGACGCGGACTTCGTCGTTATCGGCAGCTACAACGTCATCAATCCGGGGGCCTCGGACAGCCGCATCGAGGTGCAGGCCGAGGTGCTGGAGGTGAATCAGCTCCGCATGTCCCCACCACTGAAGGACTCAAGCGAACTCTCCCGGCTCTTCGACGTGGAGAACGCCATCGCGTGGAAGGTGGCCGGGCGCATGGATCCGCACTTCGCGGTGGCCGAGCAGACGTTTCTGGCGGCCTCGGGCGGAGTGCGACTTAGCTCGTTCGAGAACTACATTCGCGGCACATCCGCGCCCACCTCCGACGAGCGGCTGAAACGCCTCGAGGCCGCTGTCGCCGAGACGCCCAGCTACACTGCGGCGCTGCTGGCGCTGGGCAAGGAGCAGTACGCGGCGAGCAAGTTTGAGGCTGCCGCCGCCACTCTGGCCAAGGTGCCGCCCACCGACCGCATGGCGCTGGAGGCCAACTTCTATCGCGGACTGGCGCGCTTCAACATCGCCCGGTACGCCGAGGCGGCGTCGGCCTTCGCCTTCGTGGCCGCCAGCCTGCCGCTGCCCGAGGTGGTCAACGACGAGGGCGTCGCCGCCAGCCGCCAGGGCAAGGACGCCGCGGCCCTCTTCGTGCAGGTGATCGCAGCCGACCCCAACGACGCCGACTATCACTTCAACCTGGCTGTCGCGCTGCTTGGCCGCAGCGACATCGCCGGAGCCACGCGCGAGGTGCAGCAGGCCCTGAAGTTGCACGCCGACGACCCCGAGGCCACCGAACTGCTCACCCGTCTGCAGGCGACGCACGGTGTGGCCACCAATCTGAAGTCGATCCTGAGCGCGGGTGGATTCGATCCCACCACGCGCATCCGCCGAACCTGGTCGGAGGCCTCGTTCCGTCAGGCGGCGTTCCAACTCGACCAGATGCGCGCCCTGCAGATGGCCACGCTGCCGCCAGTCCAGCAAGCGGTGCAGTACACGCAACTGGGCAATGATTATATGGCGCAGGGTCTGCTTCCTGAGGCCGAGCAGGAGTTCCACACCGCGCT
>DAIRTY010000171.1:0-4650 GCA_036803645.1 Acidobacteriaceae bacterium
TGAGATTGATGGTGCGGTTCTCTCCGAAGCACGCGAAACTGGGAGATCAAATCGCCTTCAACACCGTCTGGCCGCTCGATGTCGGCTCCACTCACGTCTGGCACTCCAACCATCCCATCATCGGCCGGGTAACATCGTTGACTCCATCCGTCCAGATCACGCTCGATCCCCACCACCTTCCCGCCGGCACAATAAAGTTCGCCGGCCATCCATTTGAGGTTCTCGGCTACGGCAAAGACTTCCCACCCCCGCCAGCCCATCACTTGCACCCCACCGACAAGAGAAGCGCTGGAGAGAAGGTAGGCGATGCCGTAGGAGGAACCATCTTCCTCGGAGCGATCGCCGTTGCCGAGACAGCACACGTCATCGCGCACCCATTCGGCGGCTCCAGCAAGGTTCCGGTCGGCGGCTCCAGCAAGGTTCCGGATCGCCGCATCGGGACAGTCACCGTCGTCAAGGTTGCGGAAGACATGCCAATCTTCCAGACCCAAGTCACTCGCTGACCGACTCTACTTCGCCCGCGCCGCCTTCTCCAGCCGGTCGCGCAACGCCTCGCCCAGCCCGCCCATCGTCGGCATGGGGCACACAATCACCTTCACCCCGCGCGCATCCAGCATCCGCAGCCCCGCAAACAGAAGCCGCGCCAGAATCTTCGCATCCTTCCACGGCCCCCAGCGCCACACCACCCCCGCCCCGCCTGCGTCCCACTCATCCGGCAGCATCACCCCAACCTCGGCAACAGGATGGCTCGCAACCTCCCGCAGCAACTCCCGCTGCCCTGCCACCAGCACCAGCCGGGCCCGTGGCGCGTAGTGCCGCATCCCCATCCCCGGCGAAGCCAACCCCACCCCCATATCATTCTGCCGTTCTTGCTTGTCATCCCGTAGCGCTTGCTTGCCATTCCGCCGTTCTTGTTTGTCATTCCGCCGTTCTTGTTTGTCATTCCGTAGCGTAGCGGAGGAATCTGCTTCTTCTTCCACCACACTCGCCCCCGAGACCACCCGCACCTCCTCCCCAATCGCCTCCGCGATCATCGCCGCCGTCACCGCTCCCGGCCTGTAGATCGCCCGCGCCGCCACATCCAGCACAGTCGATTCGACCCCCACGATCGTCGCTCCGCCATCCAGCACCGCGTCGATCCGCCCGTCCAGATCCGCCAGCACATGCGCCGCTGTCGTTGGGCTGGTTCCCCCGAACCGGTTGGCACTCGGAGCAGCAATCGGCACGCCCGCCAGCCGGATCAGCTCCAGCGCCACCGGATGCGCCGGCATGCGCACGCCCACCAACGCCCGCCCAGCAGTCACAGCGTCGGGCACCGCAGCCGTCCTTGGCAGCAGCAGCGTCAGCGGCCCCGGCCAGAAGGCCTCCATCAGCTTCGCCACCACCCGACCCTCGTCTCCCGCCGGAACCGCAGCCACCCGCTCCAGCATCGCGCGCCCCTCCACATGCACAATCGTCGGGTCCCAACTCGGTCTTTCCTTTGCTACAAAGATCTTCGCAACTGCCGCGGAATCAAGAGCATTCGCTCCCAGCCCATACACCGTCTCGGTGGGAAACGCGACCGTCCCGCCCGCGCGCAGCAGCTCCGCCGCCCGCGCCACGCCATCTGCATCCCCGGCCCGCAGCCGCTCGGTCTTCAAGTCCGCCTCCAACTCCAGACAACCCGCATTTCCATGCTCGCAACACTTCTCTTCATCGATCGAAATCTTCTTCACCTCTTCTTTCATCCTATCGCCCTCGCCGTATACTCAACCAATGCAGACCGCCGAGATCGAGCTCAAGTTCCCCATCCACGATCTCGCCGGCCTGCAATCGCGTCTTCCCGGTCTCGGCTTCCATCTCGACACGCCCCGCACCTTCGAGCAGAACACCCTCTACGACACCTCCTCCCGCACTCTCCGGGCCATCAAGCAAATCCTTCGCATTCGCCACTACGGCGATCTCTGGATCGTCACCCACAAGCGTCCGGCAGACCCCGCCGCGGACGGCGATCCGGCACGCTCCGGCGATCTGCTCAGCTCCAGTGATGCGGCCAGCTACGGTGCCGCGGCCAGCTATAAAGTCCGCATCGAGACCGAGACCCTCCTCGACGACGGCCCCGCCCTCGCCGCCATCTTCCATCAGCTCGGATTCGAGCCCGTCTTCCGCTACGAGAAGTTCCGCACCGAGTGGTCGCACACCACGCCCACCATCGACGGCCCGCTCTTCACCGACCCATCTCTTCCCGGAGAACTCCCCATCGGCCGTCACCTCGTCCTCGACGAAACCCCCATCGGCGACTACGCGGAACTGGAGGGCCCGCCCGCATGGATCGACCGCACCCTGGCCCGTCTCGGCGTCGATCCCGCCACATGCCTCACCGACAGCTACGGCAGCCTCTTCCTCGACTGGAAGCAGCGCACCGGCAGCCTCGCCGAGCACCTCACCTTCGACCAGATTCCAGCCCAGATCCACCCCCCCATCGTCCTCCAGCCCTGATTTCCCTAACGCATCTCCCCCGCCGAGCCGATACACCCTCTGATGCCCCTCCGGGCCACTCTGAATCAGAGGACCGCATGAAACTCGAATCCAAGCTCGGCATCAGCACCGGCGTCCTCGTCCTGGCCATGCTCGCCAGCGCCCTGGTCGCGCACATGCGCGTACAGGAGGCCAACCGCCTCTCCGCAACCCTCATGGACGAACGCCTCCCCCTCATTCGCCTCACCCGCGACCTCCGCTTTGCGCCCCGGATGGGCGTACGCTCGCTGGAGTCCGATTTGCTCTTTGGTGGCGACTCTGCGTCTTCAGCCCGCTTCCGTCAGGAGCGTCGCGTGCATCTCGCCAACAGCGATGCGGCCGCTGCCAATCTCCGCGTCCTCGTTCAGAAATACAATCTCGATGCCGAAGCTGCCCCGCTACGGGAGTATGAGACCAAGCTCGCCAACCTGAACGCAATGGAGGAGGAAGTCGAGCGCCTTAACGGACTCCATACACCCCAGGCCTCGCGTCAGGCCTTCACTCTCCTGCACGACCAGATCCTTCCACTGGACGCCACCCTCTTCGACTCGCTGGCACCATTTGTCTTGTCCGAGGAAGCCATGCGCGATAACGAGATACTCCGCTTCAGGGATGCCAATGGGGCCGTCCTCATCACCCTGTGGACCGCCACCATCTTCGGCGCGCTCCTCGGTGGCTTCCTCTCCTTTCTCCTCGCCCGGCGCATCACACGCGGCATCCGTCTGGTCGCCAGCCGCGCCGACGCCATCGCCTCCGGTGACCTCACCGGCGCCGAACTCGACATCCATTCCTCCGACCAGATCGGCTCGCTCGCCCGCGCCATGCAACAGATGCAGAACGGCCTGGGCAGCATCATCGGCACCGTCTCAGACACTGCCGGTTCGCTCACCGCAAGCGCCGCCACCATGAGTGCCACCACCGACAAGATCCACCGCCGCGTGGACCAGCAGGCCCAGCAGACCCAGCAGGCCGCCACCGCCATGCAGGAGATGTCCGCCTCCATCGCCGAAGTCTCCCGGCACACCCAGTCCGCCGCCGAGGCCGCCCGCTCCGCCGCTCAGACCGCCCATGAGGGCGACACCATCGTCAAGCAGATGCTCGGCTCCATGCGCACCATCGCCACCGCCGTCAACGACACCTCCTCCGCCGTCGGCCTGCTCGGGGATGACTCCCACCGCATCTCCCAGATCGTCACCGTCATCGACGAAATCGCACGCAAGACCAACCTGCTCGCCCTCAACGCCGCCATCGAAGCCGCACGTGCCGGCGAACAGGGCCGCGGATTCGCCGTCGTCGCCGGAGAGGTCCGCCGCCTTGCAGAATCCACCGCCCAGGCCACAGGCGAAATCTCCGCCATGATCCAGGGCATTCAGAACCGCACCCGTACCGCCATCGCCAGCATGGCCTCGGGAAACCTCACCGTCGAGCAGGGCGTCGTTACCACCAATCAGGCCGGCGAAGCCCTCGAACGCATTATTGAGATGGCCGAGCGCGTCGATCGCATGATCGCCCAGATCGCCATCGCAGCCTCCCAGCAGGCCACCTCAGCGAACCAGTCCAGCTCCTCGCTAGACTCCATCTACACCCTCAGCTCCGAGAACCTCACCGAGATGGCCACCACCACAGCCGGCATCGAGGGCCTGCGCGCCACCGCCAGCACGCTCGAACGCCAGGTCGAACGCTTCCGCCTCCAGGCCCCTCAGTCAGCCTTCGAGGCAAGACGCACATCCCCCACCCACCGCGCACTCCCACGCTCCACCGCCGCGTAGTCGAGCAATCTTCTCGTTCGCAACGAGTGACACAGATCGGCGGCGGCGGCTCAAATCGGCGCTATAGTGCTTCTCTTGGCTATAGTGCTTCTCTTGTTGGTATAGAGTCGAAACCCTCAAGCCGTCATTCTGGCGCAGCCCCCACGAGTCGTCATTCTGGGCAGTCCCCACGAGTCGTCATTCTGGCGCAGCCGCCACGAGCCGTCATTCTGGGCAGTCCCCACGAGTCGTCATTCTGGCGCAGCCAGAATCTCAGTATTTTGTTTGTAGCTCCTCTACACCTTCAGGAGATCAGCTCTAAGCCTTTCCCTCGCTCGCTGACTCGCTGCTCTCAGAAGATCTCGAAGTTGACCTCGACGTTCAGGTACGTCGCAACCGGCTTGCC
>DAIRTY010000172.1:0-4625 GCA_036803645.1 Acidobacteriaceae bacterium
CTGGGTGTCGGCCAGTCCGAACCACGCCATCTGCACCCGCGGGTCCACGTAGTATCCGGGCTTCGCCGCATCCGCCAGCACCGCCTTGTACAGCGCGATCGCCCCCAGCCCATTGCCCTCGTCCTTGGTCAGGTTGGCCTCTTCCAATCGGAACAAATAGTTGTGCGGAAACTCCACCGCCAGTCCATGCTGCACCGCTAGCGCCTCCGGGTAGCGCCCGTCGTGGCGCAGGAACAGCGACAGCACCGTGCGCGATTCCACCACCGTCACCACGCCGTGCTCGGCGCATTCGCGCAGCAGCGCCAATCCCCGCTCCTTGTTCCCTCCCACGCCCATCACACCCACCAGAATGCGCACCCAGCGTGGCAGGCTCGCCACCGCAAACTGCTGAATGCCGACCGCCATCTTCGCGTCCACATACAGCGGGTCGATCTTCAACGCCTGTTCGGAGTCACCCCGCGAAGCATATCCCTGCCGCGCCGCAGCCACATAGCTGTGGTCCACCAGCGTAATGAACGCCGCGTGCATTCCGCGCAGGTATCCCCGCGCAAAGTACGCGTTCTTGTCGCTCGCATTGGCCTTGATGCGGTCGTCGGCGAGCCGTATGCCCGTGTTGGTCAGCCATTCAATGCGTTGCCGCGTCGCATCGGGCACCGGCACATTCCGCTTCGACGTCAAAAAAGAATCGTGTGCATAGTACGTCGTATCCAGCAGGTCCTGATGATAAAGCTCGCGGAAGACGGTAAACATCAACTCGTACCCGTAAGCCATCGGCTCCTGCGGATGCGCCTTCAGCACCGCACCCGACCGGCTCAGCGCGCCATCGAAGTCGAGAATATAAAAATGCTCATAGGCACCCCTCACCACGGGATCGAAGTTCAATGGATCGGTGTGCTGAATCGCATCGTTCCTCTGCTGTGCGGAGGCGCTTACGATAGACGCGGTGCCAGCGGGCACGGCGCCGGCAAGCAACATCGGCGCCAGCGCAACCACGCAAGCCAACCCGGCATGCACACTGCCCAAAACAAAGCTGCTGATTAATCGCCTGTGAAGGACGCCTGACACAAACGATGAATCAACGGAACGCATCGGATCCACTGCTCGCAACGATTTCTACTCCCCGTCATGCGGCCTGCTCAACACGCAAACCCCACTCCATAGACTGTACCTTGAAGTACTATGCCCTGGAACTTAGACTCGTCAGGATATGGAAAGGCTTCCGGGCATCAGGAGTGGGCCGCAATCCGGTCGAACGTAATCCTGCGCCACCGCCGCACCCAGACGGAAACCAGGCTACGGCAAACAGATGCGCCCCGGAAACAAATCACGCTCGGATGCTTTTGCGAAACCGGAAGAAGCGATGCTCGCAGATGTTACAGCGCAAGGGCACCATGCCAATGCTGCGCAACAAGAAATCAAACAGTCGGTGATGCGACCTCCGGATGTCGCGTTCATGGCACTTTGGGCATTCAATAGCCATAGCTGGCAATCTCCTGAAAACCTATGGCCCCGCTAAGTAGGTCTTCCAAGGCGGATTCCGCCGTATTTCAGAGTTGCAAGACGTTACTATCCCCAAGGCGCGGTGCAGCTTGGAGAGTGTACCAATATGATGCACTCACCATGACAAATTCGCAATCTGGAGGAACATTTCAGGTACATTTCAATCGTGCCCTTCGACTCATTCTTTAGCGCCGGGAAGTCGTTCTTTGCGCGGAAATCAGCCCACTTATGACCCGCTTTGAACTGCTTCATCTGCTCGTCGGGCAGGCCCGGTCCAACGGCTTCGACTTTCGCAAGTGGTATACAACCAGGCTCGGCTTGCCGTGGGAGTCCACTCAGCAGTCGGTCGAAACCCTCTGCACCGAGCGGCGATACTACGCCCTCCTCTTCTCCCACGAGTTCGCCTCCAGCTTCTGGAAGCCCGGAGAGCGCATCACCTTCCAGGTGCCCAATCAGACCTTCACCCGGCGCATGGCGGATGGCTCCATCGCCACCGTCTCCCGCAAGGCATACACACGGCGCAGCACCCGGCCAGACGCCTGGCGCTATCACCTGCGCGAGCTCGCCCTCTCCGAGGAGCCCCTGCGCACCATGCGCAAGTACCTGCGTGTGGAAGAAGACCTCGACCCCGACGACGACCAGCCCGCGCCATCCATTGTCCCCGGCCAAACGCCCCCGCCAAAGTCCGTAGACAAACCAGCCCCCGCGAAGATTGCCCTCGTGCGCCGCCGCCTTACTTGAGACCCGGCTGCTTCAAACTCGACAGCGCCTTGCGCGCCTCCTTGGCCTCTTTGTCCGTCGGATCCAGCTTCAGACACGCGTTGTACTCCGCAATCGCCTCGTCCGGCTTCTTCAACCTCAGCGCCGCCTCGGCCAGCGCAAAGTGAGCGTCCGGATCGTCCGGCGCCGTCTTCACCGCATCCTGGCTGCGCAGATAAGCCCCCTGCAAGTCGCCCGTATCGGTGTAGAACTTGGCCACGCTCAGGTCCTCGGCCTCGCGCTCGTCTGCCGTCTGTAGCTTCGTCCCCACGGGATTCACCCGGTGCAGCAGGTGTCTGCCCGGAGTGCCTTCGCTGCCCTTGTCCATCAGCCCCGACGCGTCCGCAGTTCCCGCCGCGTCCGGCGGCCCCGCTGGATCAGCCGCATCGTCGCCAGAGCTGGAGCTGCTGCTCGATGAGCTGGAGCTGTTTGCATCCGAACCGCCGTTCGCATCCGGAGTACCGCTCACGGCAGCGTCCTTCCCCCCCTCACCGGGAAATGGAAAGTCGCCATCCAATCCCTTCTTCCCTGCCGGTGCAGCGCCCGAAGCCGCGCCCGGAGCGTCAGCCGTCTGCGCAACGCCGCTGAGCTTCGCCGGAGTCGCATACGGCGTTAGCGAAGTTCCACTCCCACTCGCCTCGTCCGGAAACGGAAACTGTTCCGTCGCGCTCGGCTTTCCCGAGACCGCCGGCGTCGTGCCGCACGGCACAGGCTGCGGCGCCACCGAACAAGGCACGAGGTTGGCCGCAGGCGTGGGCGCGGGAGCAGCCGCAGGCGTGGGCGCGGGGCCGGCCTTCGGCGTACTCTGCGCGCCGCAGGCAACCGCCGCCCACGTCGCCCACACACCTCCAACTACTGCCATCCAGAAGTGTCTCCGCATCTCGATCCCCTTCCCCTCCAGTTTAGACGATTCACCCTGCCCAAACGTCTTTCGCCAACCCCTTCGATAGGAACTGCCTCGCGCGTTTGTTATAGTCAGCTCAGCATGTTGCCTCCCGGACTCATCGTTCGTTCCTCCTCCATCCACGCCGCCGGCTGTTTTACCTTGCGCCCCATCAAAAATGGGACCCGCGTCTGCGAGTACGATGGCCAGCGCATGTCCAAGTCCGTCGCCGACGCCCGTTACGAGGGCCGCCCCGTCACCTACCTCTTCCACTGCGGCCGCAACACCGTCATCGACGGCTTCGGAATGGCCATGTTCCTCAACCACAGTTGCAACCCCAACTGCGAGACCACGCAGGACGCCGACGGACGCATCTTCATCTCCACCATCCGCAACATCGCCGCCGGCGAGGAGCTCACCTACGAGTACAACCTCCACGACTCCGACGAAGACGAGGCGCCCTGCTTCTGCGCCGCTCCCAACTGCCGCGCCACCATGTTCAGCCCCCTCGAACTGAAACGCCGCGCCCGCATCGCCCGCCGCAACGCTGCCGCCAATCCCTGAGACTCCCCTTGGTCTCTGACCGCCTATTGTTGTTCCAAAGTGGGTGCCCCATCCTTGCTGCGTACTTGCTCTTGCCGCAAGGGTGGGATCGTACAAATTCACACGGTCGGAGACCTAGTTGTCGCTCAGCACATCCGAGTTGTAGTTCACCAGCATCGTCTTGGCCGGCGAAGGCAGCTTGCCCAGCGAAAAGGTCTGGTCGATCGTGTCGCTGCCGTGGATCACCACGTATGCAATGCACGCAACCTTATCGTTCTTCAATTGCAGATATAGCGGGACACGCATCACAAAGTCCTTCGACACGTTGCTCTGCGTCAACTTCATATGCACGCTGCTCACGCCGTCCGCCCCCACCGTAAAGTCCGAGCTGATCGTGTAGTGCGGCAGTTCGGTCCCGTAGACATACTCGTCGAAGAACCAGTCCAGTTTGCCGTCGTGCCGCAGGTCCAGCCACTTCGGCATCGTCTTTTCCATCGACGCCTTCCAGTCCTCGGTGGTCGCCGCCTTGCCGGAGTAGTCCTTGACAAACTGCTGCATCGCGCCCTTGAACGTCGTCTCCTGGTCGTGGGTCGTCCAGTACTGCATCTCCAGCATGTGCAGCACGTATGCTCCCTTGCTGTAGATCAGCATGCTGTAGACGTTGCCATTCTTCTCGTTCGACACCCGCGTGCCCATGGTCAGCGCGCCTGCGTCGATCGGTCGCACCCCCTCCTTGTTCTTCTGCAGCAGGTTCTTCTGCTGCTCCTTCCAGAAGGCCCGGTAGTCGTCCATCTTGGGCGACGTTTTTCGCAGGAAAACCCCCACCGAAAAATTCGCAAACCCCTCGCTCATCCACTGGTCACGATAGCTCTTGAACCCCACCAGATTGATCCACCACTGGTGAGACACCTCATGCGGTGTCACCTCGCGCCAGTAGCTC
>DAIRTY010000173.1:0-4491 GCA_036803645.1 Acidobacteriaceae bacterium
TTTTTCACCCATAACCCTTATGTCGTGAATATTTTACCCGCAACTTCAATGCAATGAATCTTTTGGCCAGCCACTCCCCGCGTAACCAAATGATTTCAAACCACTTGCTGCTAAGTCGTTTATTATGTAAATCTCGTCTGTAGAAGTAACATAACAACCAACTTACGCACAAGTACCAGCCAAGGGGGGATGGCAGGGGGAGGGGAGAACAAACAGCGATCAAACAGCGAACAATTTACGCTATTCACCCCAAGGGGGCGCCTGCTACAACATCAGCAGCATCCGGTTGTAGACGCCCATCAACGGATAGTAAAAGCTCGCGATCCAATGTCCGCCAAAGAGCAACAGAACGATCAGACCGTACATCCCGATCCGGTCGTAGACCTGCTCCACGCGATAGGGCAGAAAGTGGCGCAGCACATGGCTGCCGTCGAGCGGCGGAATCGGGATCAGGTTGAAGACAAACAGCAGCAGGTTGATCAGCACGCCGTAGTAGAGCAGCATCGCCACGGGGAACAGGGGAAACGAGCCGACATCCACTGCAAGGTGGTTTGCCGTCGCCATCGCGGCAGTAATCGTAGACAATCCTGCCGGAACAGCGTGCTTGAAGACGATCAGCAGCACCAGCGCGATGGTTGCCATGGCGAGATTGCTGGCCGGCCCCGCCATCGAGACCAGAATGTCGTCGCGCCGGATGTGGCGGAAGTTGCGCGTCGTCACCGGGCAGGGCTTGGCCCAGCCGATCAGCCATCCGCCATAGACCAGCGAGACCAGCGGGACCAGCAACGAGCCCAGCGGATCGAGGTGCTTCATCGGGTTCAGCGTGACGCGCCCCAGCATGTAGGCCGTCGGGTCGCCAAGGCGCATGGCCACGTAGGCGTGGGCGCTCTCGTGTACCGAGAACGCCAGCACCAAGACCACCACCTGGAAGAGGATCAGGACGAACTGCTGCTGACTCATCTGTCCAGTTTACAGAATCGCGGCGAGCTTCACCCTTCGTCGCCTTCAGAACTGCCGCTCAACAGGTCGGCCAGCGTCTTCTTGTGCTTTGGTTTGGCGGCGGCCTTCTGCTTTGGGTCGGGGATCACGCGCTCCGGCGGCACCGGGCCGACACGGTCCCGCGCGTTCAGCTTGACTGCCTTGACTGCCGAGAAGACACGCTTCTTCGCCTTGCTCATCCGTAGACCTCGCGCAAAATGCCTCGCTGCGCCGCAGCACCGATTATGCAATACTTTTCATTGCAGCAGCACGGCCAGGATTGCCGCGCGAACCAGCGGGCAGCCAATCCAGGAGGGTTCCAGCATGGAAGAACGCGACTTTTTCGACGAAAAACCCGAGCAGCGCACGCATACCATGACCTGTCCGCACTGCGGCCAGCCGGGCGAGTACCAGATCGGATGGCTGGTCCGCCGCAAGAAGGCGCAGCTTCCGCGCAACGCCGACGAGCGCGACCGCGCCCGCTTCGCCAAGGCGCAGAGCTACATGGTGCGCACCGACGACCTGGTGGGGTGCAAGAACATCCGCTGCCGCAAGCGCTTCGACGTCGCCGGAATCCAGTCCGTCGCCTTCCTCTAGATTCCAGTTCAATGGCTGCATCTTCGCGCCCCGGTCTGCGATCTAATCCTCGTAAGCCGTCAGCCGCTGGAGGCAAGCCTTGGCTAACACCCTGATCCCCATCGAGGAGCGCACACTGACTCCGCAGCAGGTCGAGGCCCTCGACCGCAAGCGGCGGCGCGGCCATCTCTTCCTTGTGCTCTGCTTCCAGTGCCTCATCGTGGCCACGCTGGTTACTCTGTGGAGCGGGCAGGACCTGACCTACTCGCCCGGCTGGGTGCGCCCGATGTTCTACTGGAACGCTGCGCTCTTCCTTCTGGCCATCGTCTTCGGAGTGGCCGGCGTCAGGCTGCGCCGCGGTTCGCACGAGTTCCTCAGCTACTAAATTCATCTATCTCCAAGCGACAGGCCGAGTTTAAAACTCGGCGAATCGCGGCTGTGTGTGCGGTTCAGTGTGCAGCAGAGTCGTCTGTAGGACAATAGACAATAGGGCCTGGCGCGGAATCGGCGACCGCTGAAACACATCCAATTGAGTAGAAGCACTTGGCAGAAGTGCAGAGAGATTTGAGGCAACAGCACGGAATGGCGGAAGCAACTCCATCGCAGGGCGAAGTGAAGGCCGCGTCGAGAGTGGTCGGCATCGACCTTGGGACGACCAACTCGCTGGTCGCGTTCATGCAGGGCGATCAGCCGACGATCATTCCCGGCGAAGACGGCGACCGCTTGGTGCCTTCGGTGGTGGCCTTCGATGCCGATCAGCACGGCTTTGTGGTGGGCAACGGCGCGCGGGCGACGCTGTTGAAGGACGCATCGAGCGTGGTCTACTCCGCCAAGCGGCTGATGGGGCGCGGCATTGAAGACGTCGAGCAGGAGCTGAAGCTCTTCCCCTTCAAACTGGTGGATGGATTGCAGCCGGGCGATGTGCTGAAGCTCGAGGTGGGCGGGCTGCAACTGACGCCGCCGGAGATTTCGGCATACATCCTGCTGCAGTTGAAGATGAACGCGGAGCGCTTCTTCGGCGCGCCGGTGACGCGAGCGGTGATTACGGTCCCCGCCTACTTCAACGACGCGCAGCGGCAGGCGACCAAGGACGCGGGGCGGATTGCGGGGCTGGACGTGCTGCGTCTGGTGAACGAGCCGACGGCGGCCGCGCTGGCCTACGGGCTAGACAAGAAGCGCGACGGGCTGATCGCGGTGTACGACTTTGGCGGCGGAACTTTTGACATTTCGATTCTCAAGCTGCACGAGGGAATCTTCGAGGTGATCTCGACCGGCGGCGACACGCACCTGGGCGGCGACGACATCGACAACCTGCTGATCGCGATTGCGCTGGACGACATTGCGGGCGACGCCGATCTGGCCATCAAGCGAGACGCTGTGCCCAGTGGCGAACTGGTGCAGGCCGTGCGCAAGGCCGTCATCGAGGCGAAGATCGCGCTCTCCACGGCCGATGAGGCGAAGCTCAATGTGCTGCTGCCGAATGGCAAGCAGTACACGCGAACGATCACGCGCGCTCAGTTTGAACAACTGATCTCGCAGACGATCCTGCGCACGGCGCGGCCCTGCGTGCAGGCGCTGAAGGATGCGCACCTCGCAGCCGAGCAGATCGACGAGGTGGTGCTGGTCGGCGGCTCGACGCGCATTCCGGCGGTGCGCGCGCTGGTGGATGAACTCTTCAGCCTGAGCGCGCGCGGCAAGAAGCCGCACACGGAGTTGAACCCCGACGAGGTAGTGGCGCTGGGCGCGGCGGTGCAGGCGCAGATCCTGGCCGGAGCCAATGCAGGCTCGGCGCTGGACGACCTGCTGTTGCTGGACGTGACGCCGCTGTCGCTGGGAATCGAGGCGCTGGGCGGCGTGGTGGCGCGGATCATCGAGCGCAACTCGACAATTCCGGCCAGCGCGACCCAGCACTTCACCACCGGCGTCGATGGGCAGGCAAACGTGGCGATCCATGTGGTGCAGGGCGAGCGCGAGTTGGCCAAGGACTGTCGCAGCCTGGCGCGCTTCGACCTGAAGGGCATTCCGCCGATGGTGGCGGGGCTGGCTCGCATCGAGGTGAAGTTTCTGATCGACGCCAACGGCATTCTGCATGTGAGCGCGCGCGAGCAGCGCAGCGGCAAGGCGGCCGAGATCGAAGTGAAGCCGACCTACGGGCTGACCGACGAGCAGGTGGAGACGATGATCCTGGCGTCGTATGACCACGCCGAGGAGGACCTGGATGCGCGACAACTGATCGAGGCCAGGAGCGAGGCCGAGACGATCCTGGTCGCGGTGGAAAAAGGCATCGGCCACGCGGCGTGGCAGCAGATGACGCCCGACGAACTGGCGCAGATTGCGGCCTGCGTCCGCGAGCTGACAGAGTCGGCCGCGGGCAGCGACTACAGAGCGATCCGCCAGAAGATCGAGCAACTGGACAAGGCCACGCGCCGCTTCGCCGAGCTGATGATGGACTCGGAGGTAATGGGCGCGATGAAGGGCCAGACGATGGAAGCGGCGGGTGCGGGCCTGGGCACAGACGTCACCGCGCCGCACATCTTCGCCAAGGCCGAGTTCGAAGAGGATTCCGTGGCGAAAGAACAGGCCGCCAGCAGTCACAGCAAAGCTTAGAATGAGGTTCCTATGTCCGATCGCGTTGCCGATTTGCCTGAAGTCGATCTGTCGAAGCCGCCCGCCGAGGGCATGGTGCGTGTCACGTTTCTGCCCGAGGGCAGGACGGTGGAGTTTGCCTTCGACACGCTGCCGTATGAGGGCCACGGGCAGCCGATGTCGTTCCTCGACGTGGCGGAGAACTACGGAATCATTCTCGACCACGCGTGCGGCGGGGTGTGCGCCTGCACCACCTGCCATCTGCATGTGAAGCAGGGTGCGGAGGGGACCAGCGCGGCCGAGGACCTGGAGCTGGACCGGCTGGAGATGGCGGCGGGCATCGAGTTGGAC
>DAIRTY010000174.1:0-4467 GCA_036803645.1 Acidobacteriaceae bacterium
GATTGCAATGCTGCTGGAGGCGGGCTACGAGCTGGTGGACCTGGAGCTGCGCTCGACCAACCCGCTGGACTTTACCGACCTGAAACGCTACGAGCACCGGCTGACGGAGGCGCGCAAGAAGACGGGGCTGAACGACGCGATCGTGAATGCGGTTGGAATGCTGGGGCCGCACGCGGTGACGGTGAGCGCGATGGAGTATGGGTTCATCGGCGGAAGCATGGGGGCGGTGGTGGGCGAGACGATTGCGCGGGCGGTGGACCGCTCGCTGGCGACGCGGAACCCGCTGATTATCGTGGCGGCGTCGGGCGGCGCGCGGATGATGGAGGGGATCGTGTCGCTGATGCAGATGGCGAAGATCAGCGCGGGGCTGGCGCGGCTGGACGATGCGAGGATTCCGTATATCTCGGTGATGACGGACCCGACCACGGGCGGCGTGACGGCGAGCTTCGCCATGCTGGGCGACCTGAACATCGCAGAGCCGGGGGCGCTGATTGGGTTTGCAGGGCCGAGAGTGATCGAGCAGACGACGCGGCAGAAGCTGCCGGAGGGATTTCAGCGGTCGGAGTTTTTATTGCAACACGGGTTTCTGGATGCGATTGTGGAGCGCAAGGATTTGAAGGGATACCTGGTGCAGGCGCTGGGGTGGATGGGGGCGAAGGGCGCGGGCGCGGTGGGTGAGACGATTGCGGCGGTTGGGGCTTAGCGTCAGGCGCGGATTCAGTTGTGGCGCAGGATGCGCCGGAGCCAGAGCGAGCCGAGGGTGCAGAGCGCGACGGCCATGACGACGAGGCCGATGGGCAGGCCGACGCGGCGATAGCTGAGCGCGAAGTCGAGGGCTGAGTGCGACGCGCTGTTGTAGATGAGGATGAAGACGATGGCGCAGAAGGTGGATGCGAAGAAGGCCATGAAGCCCGAGGCGACGGCCATCAGCAGGCTGGCGAACCAACCGAGGTTGCCGAGCGGCACACCGAAGACGTAGCCGGCGGCGAAGGTGCGCGGAGTTGCGGGCGCGTTGCTGGGGGAAGTGCGCGTCATGCAGGTAGAATAACGTGTTATGGCAGAGGTTGTGGGGACGATGGCAGAGAGCATACAAAGCGGGCTGGTGCAGGCTACGCAGGTGGCGCGGGAGACGGCGGTGCGCCAGTCGGCAAATGGCGTTCGCTTCGCGGCGTTCGGCGAGACAGGACTGGACGACGCGGACCTGGTGCGCATGGTGCAGGCGGTGCCGACGGCTGTGGCGGCGGCACTGGCGCGCAAGACATACTACTTTGTGCCGCTGGCGCTGGCCGAGGGACGCAGTGGCGAGAGTGCCGGACACCGCAGCGGCAACGAGGAGACGATGATCTCTCCGGTCTGCACCGCGGAGTTGGCCGAGCTGGCGATCTGCCATCGCAACGTGGCGCTGGGAGCGGGCGCGGATGCGGGTGAAGAAGGGGTCTTCATCTCCACGCGGCTGCTGAACGACAAGTTTTCGCTGGCGTTTGAACTGTTCATCAACGTGGGGCACGCGTTTGTGGACGAGGCGGGCGTTCCGGAGAGCTTCAGTGAACTGGCGTGGAACCAGGCGGTGGCCGACGTGAGGGGCGAGACCAGCCTGGACGCATGGGAGAGCCGGGCGCAGGCGGTTGGCGGTGCAGCGCGTGAGGGCAAGCCGAGGACCGACGAGAAGGCCAAGACGGAGTTCATCGAGGCGGCGTTCTCCGACGCGGTTGCGATCTATCTGCTGTCGCTGTCGGTGGACTTCGACTATTCCGAGCTGCGCGAACGCGAGTACCCGCTGCTGGCTCCGCAGGCGCTGGCGGAGCGGTTGCGGATGGTGGCGCGGCTATTCCCGCCGAATGCGGAGTACGAGTTTGCGATACGGTATCGGAGAAGGGCGTGATGCGCGGGGTGATCAGCCCGGTATCCGGTGGCTGGGTCAAGGACGAGGGCCTTGTTGGGAGAAAGGGACAGGCGATTGTGGAGGATTGGAGTTCCTCGGGGTCCTTCGACTGCGCCTCTCGCGATGAGACTGCGAGAGGCTCCGCTCAGGATGACAACGTGTTGAGAGGGTTTGCATCCCACCCATCGCAAAGAGCGCGATGGATGGGGCACCCGGCAAAACAAGACAAATACGGAGATTCTGGCTACGCCAGAATGACGACTCTTGTGGCTACGCCAGAATGACGACTCTTGTGGCTACGCCAGAATGACGACCGCAGCAGGGATCAGCCGTAGTTTTCGGGGAGGCCGGAGGGCCAGGTGAGGTTGGCGACCGGGGCGACGGTGGCGCGAATCTCTTCGAGCAGGGCGGGATCGTTGCGCAGGTCGAGGCACTTGAGGTTGCCTTCGACGTGCTTGCGCGAGGACATGCCGACCAGGGTGCTGGCGACGCCGGGGTTGTCCAGGCAGAAGCGCAGGGCAACTTCGGAGGCGTCCAGGCCGTGGGCGCGGCAGAGAGCGACGATGCGCTGGCCGGCGTCGCGGACCGACTGCGGCGCGGGATGCCAGTCGGGCGCGCCGCGCTCGGTGATGATGCCCATGTGCAGCGGAGAGGCGTTGATGATCCCGATGCCGTTCTGCCTGGCGAAGGGGATAAGCTCGGCGTTGATGTCGTCGATCATCAGGTTGTAGCGGCAGTAGGTGAGGATGCTGTCGACCTTGACCTGGGCGGCGATGGCCATGAGGTTCTTGAGCGAGTAGCCGGTGATGCCGATGAAGCGGGCTTTGCCCTGCTGCTGGAGCTTGCGCATGGCGGGGACGGTCTCTTCGACGATCTGGCGTGCGTCGCCGAACTCGACGTCGTGGGCCTGCAGGAGATCGACGTAGTCGGTTTGCAGGCGGGCGAGCGAGTCTTCGAGGCCGGCGGTGATGCGGGCGGCGGAGAAGTCGAACTCGTCGGCGCCGTAGCGGCCGCACTTGGTGGCAAGGATGACCTGATGACGCAGGCCGACGAGCGCTTCGCCGAGACGCGTCTCGGCGAGGGTGAGGCCGTAGTAGGGGGAGACATCGAAGTAGTTGATGCCGCGCTCGACGGCGAGATGGACGGCGGCCTTTCCCTCGGCGGGATCGGTCTGGCGGAAGGCGTTGCCCAGCGGCGAAGCGCCGTATCCAAGGATTGAGATGTGCAGCGATGTATTGCCCAGTTGACGGTATTCCATGGTTCTCCTCGTGCAGTTTGGATTATTCGACTTGGTTATAGCATTTTCACCGAGGTTGTAGAGTGTCGCGTCTCGAATAAAATGCGGGGATTCTTCCCCTTCACTTCGTTCAGGGTCAGAATGACAATTCACTTAAGTGAAAATACTCTAGATTGTTCCGCAGAGATGGACTTGGATGCCAAGCTCGGCCATCATTGCGGCCTTGGCGGCGAGGGCGCGATCAGCCTGCTCCGCGGTCTCGGTGTATGCGACGTTGATGTGGTTTGCAGGATGGCGCGCCATGAACTGGTCGCGCGTGATGCCGTGCAGCAGGACGTGCATGATGGGCCACTGCGGCGTGACGGCTTGCAGGCGGCGCTCGGTTTCCGCGGCGGGAAGCTCGACGGCAGTGGCGCGGCCGATGTCGGCGTGGAGCTTGCCTCCTTCGCTGAAGACGCGGCTCCAGACGACGGGGCCGGGCTTGCAGACGCCCTTCAGGGTGCCACCGCCGAGGCGGAAGTACATGGGGGGCTGGCGCTCGCTGGTGGCACGAGCGTATCCGCCGGCGATGTGGGATGCGGGGACGGCACCGGAGATCTGGAAGAGCCAGACGAAGTCGTCTTTATACTGCTCTCCCCAGCGCACATCGTGGAGGGTAGTAGCGGGGTCGAGGTGCATGGCGGTCCAGACGCGATTGGTGAGGACCAGGTCGATGCCGCAGCACTCGTCTGCCTCGTTGAAGTGGGGCAGGGGACGGCCGGCGTAGAGTTCCTTGCCCGCGGCATCGAAGACCGGAGGCCGCTCCACGTTGTTCAGCAGACCTTCCGCCAGGTCGGATGCGGGGACCATGTCCTTCAAGCCCTGCTGGTAGGGAATGCCGATGGAGTCGCAGCCGAACTCGTCGGCGATGCGCATGGCAGCGATGTACATCTTGCACTGTTGGAGGACCTGGGCGTCGGTGAGGTCGGTCTCCTCGTTTGGCCCGGTAAGGAACTTCATCCCGCTGCGGTCCAGCCACTGGCGGACCTTGGCGGCTTCGTCGTCGGTGACGGTGCGCATGGCGGCGACCAGAGCGGACTGGCTCATCCTCTCCTTGAAGACGCTGGCTGCGTTCAGGAGATCGTCGTCGATGATGGCGTTCATCATGCCCATGCAGCCTTCGTCGAAGACGCCGAGGATGGCCTTGCGGCTCTGGAGAACCTTGGCGAGACTGACGCCGAGCTGGCGCTCGTTGGCGGGAAGTTTGGATGCGTCGAGGGCGCGGACGTGGGTCTGGTCGTGGTCAATCTTGCCCTCGCGGATCCACTGGCGCAGGCCGTTGACGAAGAAGGGATCGGTGAAGTCCTTG
>DAIRTY010000175.1:0-4449 GCA_036803645.1 Acidobacteriaceae bacterium
CCCAGCTCCGCCGCCGGCCGCAGCAGCGTCGCTCGCAGCAGCCGCTTTCCCATCGGCGTCGCGCAGGCGTCCAGCGCATGAAACAGCGTCGTCTGCACCGACTCACCGCTGAACAGCGGTTCCACCAGCTCCAGATTCCGCACGCTCACCGCATCCAGCGTCAACCCTTCATCGTGCGCGTAGAACCGTATTGCATCAATATGTTCCAGCCCACCCTGCATGGTTTTCTGTAAGTAATGCACCAGCGCCCCAGCCGCCACCGCCGCCGTCTCATGCCCGCCCAGCCCCATCCCCTCCAGCGACAGCACCCCAAGCTGTTTCCTCAGCAGCGGCACGGCGTACTCCGCCGTAAACACCCAGTCCTCCATCCCCGTCCTCGTCCGCACCCCCTCAAACGCCGCGTCTCCCACCGAACCCTGTTCACCGCCGGGTACCCCATCCTTCGCGGCACCTTCGCGAAGGGTGGGAAGCAGACCACTCGAAGTCCGCCCCACTCCCATCCCCTCCGCCACCAGCAGCTCTGCCGGCCTCGCCTGTCCCAGCTCGTCGGCCAACTGCGCCCACGCCGTCGCCCCGGCAAACTCCGTCGCGCGAAACTCCCCCGTCGACAGGTCCAGCAGCGCCAGCCCCACGCGCGCCTGTGCTCCCGCGCCGCTCACCGCAACGCTGGCCAACCAGTTGCTCTGCTCCGCACCCAGCCCCGCATCCACCACCGTCCCCGGCGTCAACACCCGCGTCACCTCGCGCCGCACAATCTTTTTCGTCAGCTTGGGGTCTTCCATCTGATCGCACAGCGCCACCCGGTAGCCCTTCCTCAGCAGCCTCTGGATGTACTGCTCGGCCGCGTGGTATGGCACGCCGCACATCGGCTGCTTCTTCTCGCGGTCGCGCGCCGTCAGGGTCAGTTGCAGCTCGCGCGACGCCACCATCGCGTCCTCGTAGAACAGCTCGTAGAAATCCCCGATCCGGCAGAACATCAGGCAGTCGGGATGCGCCTCCTTGGCGGCAAAGTACTGCCGCATCACCGGGGTCTGCATCGCTGCATCGTCACTCTTCTCATTCGCCATAGCCGAAACGCCAGAATACCGCACTCAAGCCTGGGCAGACACGGGCCGTTGCTCCTCGGTTCCAAAATCTCGCATCTCACTCGATAGCCGAGCAATCCAACCGAGGCTACAACCGAGATCCAAGGAGCATTCATGAGCACCGAATTAAAAGGTAAGAAGATCGCCATCCTCGCCACCAACGGCTTTGAGCAGTCCGAACTCGCCGAACCCAGAAAGAACCTCGAAAACGCGGGCGCAAAGGTCGAAATCCTCTCCATTCAGGAGGGCAAGATCAAGGGCTGGCACAAGACCGACTGGGGCGACTCCGTCAAGGTTGACCGTCTCGTCAGCGATGCCATACCCGCCGACTACGACGCCCTCGTCCTGCCCGGCGGCCAGATGAACCCCGACAGTCTACGCATCAGCAAGCCCGCCGTCTCCTTTGTGCGCGAGTTTATCCTCTCCGGCAAGCCGGTCGCAGCCATCTGCCACGGCCCTGTAATACTCATTGAAGCGGGGATGATCAAAGGGCGCACCGTCACCTCCTGGCCCTCGATCCACACCGACCTCATCAACGCCGGAGCCAAGTGGGTCGATCAGGAGGTCGTCACCGACGGCAACCTCATTACGAGCCGCAAGCCCGAAGACATTCCAGCCTTCTCGCGCGCCATCGCCGATGCTCTCACGCACTCCTCACAACACATCGCCAAGGCTAGCTAACAGTAAATCAAGCCACCACTTCTCGCCTTGCTGCGAACGGTTCGCCGCGAGGCGAGGAGCCCGCACAACCGTCGCTCGACTTGGCGCGGACGACCCCTCTTCGCCGGTTACCATACGCTTGTGACTAGCATCACATCTTACTTCGCCGCGTTGCCTGAATCTGGTATCAGTCTCCCGTAACAAGAAGTCTGCCTTTGGCACCACGCCCCTCGCACTTCGCTCCTCGTATACTGCAATCTGGCTCATGACTCTTCTCTGGCTACAAGTCGCGGCGGTTCTTTACGCGGCCGGCAGTGTCGCTGTCTTTCCCGCCGTGCTCTATAAGAACGAGCGCTGGCGCAGCATCTGCGTGCATCTGGCCGGCATGGGCTTTTTTTTCCACTTCGTCTCCGTGGTCGAAATGCTCGCCCTGGCCCATCGCTGGATGCCGGTTGGCATGCGCGAAACCGAGTCGCTGCTGGGTCTTCTCCTGGCTGGCCTCTTCTTCCTCGCCTGGTGGCTTTACGACGCCATCTCCCTTGGAATCTTTGCCTTGCCAGTTACATTTTTCCTGGTCTTTGTGCCCGCGCTGGGCCTCGCCCGCTACACCTTCCCGTCCGAGGGCGCGCGTTCCGGCTGGCTCATTGCCCACATTGCCGCATTGCTGGCCGCCTCGGCCGCGCTCTGTTTCAGCCTGCTCGCCTCCATCCTCTATCTCGCGCAGGAGCGCCGCATCAAGCGAAAGATGAAGGCTGGCGAAGACTCCTGGTGGGCGCCGCTCGATTGGCTGCCTCCGCTGGACACCATCGATCGCATCGCCCACTCCATGCTTCTCTTCGGCTTTCCCTGCATGACCATTGGCCTCGTCATCGGCGCAGTCCTGGTGCAGGAGACGCCCCTCGGCGCCGCATACTTTCTCGATCCCAAAGTGATTGCCTCCTTTGCCATGTGGTGCGTCTATGTCCTGCTCCTTTATCTCAGGCACCGCACCGGATTGCGCGGGCGCAAGGCAGCCTATCTCTCCGGGGCCGTTCTAGTCGCAATGCTCGTCGTGTGGATTGCAAACCTCGTCAACCACGTACATGGGTTCTCCACGCCATGAACCAATCGAACCAGCGCCAAACCGCTCCGCGCCTCGCCATCGTGCCCCCGGCCTCCGAATCCGCTGCCGCACCCGCGCGCGCGGCAGATCAGCGCACAACAGATCAGCGCACAGCAGATCGGCACGAATCCGATCAGCGCGCCCCCGAGGGTTCGCTCGTTCTGCTCGGCATCAATCACACCACCGCGCCCATCGAGGTCCGCGAGCGCCTTGCCATTCCCCTGGCCCGCCTCGCAGACGCCACACGCACCCTCACCCAGCAGCCCGGAATCCGCGAAGCTCTCATCCTCTCCACCTGCAACCGCGTCGAATTCATCACCATCCAGGATCGCAATCCCGAGAGCAACGCCCCCGACCTCCTCCGATTCCTGCACGAGTACTTCGCCGTACCCGCCGCCACCCTCCAGCCGCATCTCTACGAGTTCCGTGAGCGCGAGGCCGTCCGCCATCTCTTCCGCGTCGCCAGCTCGCTCGACTCCATGGTCGTCGGCGAGCCACAGATCCTCGGCCAGGTCAAGGAGTCCTATTCCGTCGCGCGCCAGGCTGGTGCCATCTCCACCGCACTCGATCCGCTTCTCCAGCGCGCCTTCGCCGTCGCCAAGCGCGTACGCACCGAGACCCAGATCGGCAGCTCGTCCGTTTCAATCGCTTCGGTCGCCGTTGACCTCGCCCGCAAGATCTTCGGCAGCCTGCAAGGCAAGACCGTCCTCATCGTCGGCGCGGGCAAGATGGCCGACCTCGCCGCTCGCCACCTCATCCAGCAGGGCGCAACCTCCATCCTCGTCTCCAACCGCACCCACGAGCGCGCCGCGCAACTCGCCGGCCAGATCGCCGGCCAGATCTCCATGCAGCTCGCCAATGGCCCAATCGCAATCCACGGCGGCGGCCTCGCCTGCACCGCCGAGGTCATTCCCTTCGACCAGCTCCACGCCCAGGCCGCCCGCGCCGACATCGTCATCGCCTCCACCGGCTCGCCGCAGCCCATCTTCGACCGCGCCCATGGCCAGAGCTTCATGGAGCGCCGCCGCAACCGCCCCATGTTCTTCATCGACATCGCCGTCCCCCGCGACGTCGATCCCCTCATGAACCAGGTCGAAGGCTGCTTCGTCTACGACATCGACGACCTGCAGCAGGTCGCCTCCGCCCACCTTGCCACCCGCAGCCGCGAGTCCGCCGCCGCCGAAGCCATCGTCACCCGCGAGGTCGAGCTCTACCTCGAGCGCCTGCAATCGCGCGGCGCCGTCCCCGCCATCGTCGCCCTGCAGCACTCCGCCGAGACCCTCCGCCAGTCCGAGCTCGACCGCATCACCGCCCGCCTCGCCGCCACCGGCGCAGCCCTCACTCCCGCTCAGCTCTCCGCCGTCGAAGCCCTCACCCGCTCGCTGACCGCCAAGCTCCTCCACCCCCAGCTCACCGCCCTGCGCAAAAAACCCGAAGAGTAAATCATCTTTTATATTTCTGCGCACCCTCCCCAATGTCCGTCATCCCGACCGGAGCGTAGCGGAGTGGAGAGACCCCCGCATTTCGCTTTTTCCATTGTTTGTTTTGCTCGTCATTCTGACCGCAACTCAAAATCCCCGCATGTGCTTTTTGTTCCCGTCA
>DAIRTY010000176.1:0-4445 GCA_036803645.1 Acidobacteriaceae bacterium
TCCAGCCCGTCACTCTGTCGAAGGCCAGAATCTCCAGCCCGTCATACTGTCGAAGGCCAGAATCTCCAGCCCGTCAAACTGTCGAAGGCCAGAATCTCCAGCCCGTCACTCTGTCGAAGGCCAGAATCTCCAGCCCGTCATACTGTCGAAGCCAGAATCTCCAGCCCGTCACTCTGTCGAAGGCCAGAATCTCCAGACCGTCACTCTGTCGAAGGGCAGAATCTCCAGACCGTCATTCTGGCGAAGCCAGAATCTCCGTATTTGTCTTTTGAACTCCCAATGCACCTTGGGATTGCTTCCTGAGGTGTACTTCCCATCGTTCCAAGTCTAACTGTGCCAGCGCGGGCTTAAGCAAAGATTAAGGCAGAAGTGGAAGAGTAGATTGAATCCTGATGAGAGTCCTGGTCGTTGAAGATGAAACCCGGCTCGCCAACAACATCGCCGAAGCCCTGCGCGAGCGCTGCGGCTTCGCGGTGGACTGCGCCGAAAACGGCACGGACGGGGCCGCGCTCACCGAGTTCAAGCACTACGACCTCCTTCTGCTCGACCTCATGCTCCCCGGTCTCGATGGCCTCAGTATTGTGCGCCAGGTGCGCCGCCGCAAGGACATGACCCCCATCCTCATCCTCACCGCGCGCGACCAGCCGGCGCAGGTCGTCGAGTTGCTCAACGCCGGGGCCGACGATTACCTCACCAAGCCATTCGACCTCGGCGAACTGCTGGCGCGCGCCAAGGCCCTCATCCGCCGAGGCAAGGGCGCCTCGCATCCGGTCCTCACCGTAGGCCGAATCAGCCTCAATACCGTGGAGCAGTCCGTGCGCTGCGCCGGCGATCTGATCGACCTCTCACCGACCGAGTACCGCCTGCTCGAGTATCTGATCTTCCGCCCCCGCGCCATCGTCTCCGCCCGCGAGCTGCTGGAACACCTCTACGACTACAACTGGCAGCACCACTCCAACGTCATCGAGGCGCACATCTCCAACCTGCGCAAAAAACTCCGCGCCGTGGGCGAAGAGACCTCCATCGTCACCCTGCGCGGACGCGGCTATCGCCTGGAAGCGCCGGAGCAGCAGCTATGAGCGCCGGAATCAAGACGCGTTCTCTCAGCCGTCAACTGATCGGCGGCGTTCTGCTGGCCGAGCTGCTCTGCGCCGCGCTCTTCTCCGCTGCCGCCATCGGCCACGAGATGCACGGCCGCCGCCGCGCCTTCGACGTCATGCTGCGCGGTCGCGCCGATTCACTGCTGGGTGCGGTGCGCGACGCCGAAGACCCCGAGGACAACGTCGCCGTAGACCCCACCGAGCTGGTCCTGCCCAAACAGGATGTCTACGAGGTGCTCAGTCCATCCGGCCGCATACTGGGCCACTCGCCCGCCTCCTCCGCCGATCTGCTTGCAGCGCTCAGTTCACCGCGCGCTCCAGGCTATTTCAACTTCAGGTTCGGACGAGATCGCTACCGCGCGCTCCGCTTCGATGGCATTCGCGTCATCGACCGCGAAGACAACGGTGGATTGCGCCGTCCCGTCACCGTCCTCTACGCCGCGCCCACATGGTATCTCTGGCGTGAAGCCATCGAGGCGGTGCAATTTTACCTCCTTGCAGGCGTTCTGCTGTTGGCCGTCACCGGCATCGCGCTGGTCTGGTTCCTGCGCCGCCGCCTCTCGCCGTTGCAGGAGCTTGCCGCCATCGCAGGCCGCGTCTCCACGCGCTCGTGGGAGTTTGTCCCGCCCGCCGCCGTCCTTCGCACCACGGAGCTTGCGCCCATCGCGCTCTCCATCGATGAGCTGCTGAAGGGGCTGCAACTGGCCTTCGAGCGCCAGCGCCGGCTCACCGGAGACGCCGCGCACGAGTTGAAGACATCCATCGCCGTCTTGAAGTCCAGCCTGCAACTCCTGTCCATGAGCCCCAGAACCACGCAGCAGTATGAGGCCGGACTGGAAGGCCTGCTGCTCGATTCCGCGCGCATGGAAGAACTCGTCAGTCGAATGCTCACGCTGGCGCGGCTGGAAGAGGCCCCCGTGGAACACAGCGAGTCCTGCGAACTGCAATCAGTCGTGCGCGACGTCGCGGAGCGTCTGCGCCCGCTCGCCGAACTGAAACAAGTTGTGTTGGATGTCGGCGCGGCAGAGGCGCTTGTCGTCGCCATGCCTGCCGGCGACGCGGATCTGCTCTGCTCGAGCCTGCTCGTAAACGCCTTGCAGCACAGCTCCCCCAACCAGCGCGTTTCAGTCCTTGTGCGGACGCTGGATGGCGTCACCGAGCTGCGCGTCGCGGACCAGGGCGACGGCATTCCCGCCTCCGCGCTGCCTCATGTATTCGAGCGCTTCTTCCGCGCCGACCGTTCGCGCAGCCGGGCCAGCGGTGGAGCAGGACTCGGCCTCTCCATCTGCAAGGCCATCGCCGAGCGCGCAAACGGGACCATCCACATTCAAAGCGCCGTGGGAACGGGCACCGAGGTCACGGTGACCCTCCCCGCCCGGTCAACTTCCGCTTAGAGCATTTTCGGAATTGCTATAGACCAATTTTGTTTGTCATTCCGTAGCGAAGCGAAGGAATCTGCTTTTGATTGCTCCACAATGGTCTACACCATTACCGAAAATGCTTTAGCCGCCGAGGGAATCTCAAACACTTGTGCTGACCTTCCTTAATGCTGAAACGTCTTCCGCGCCAGGCGGAAGACGTTTTCCAGCGAAACAATTTCCCTTAGCTCCGGCGCCGATCAGACGTGTTGCACGGCCTGCGCCAGGTGGCTGAGCGTGCTCTTGGCGTCGCCGTAGAGCATGTTGGTATTTTGCTTGAAGAACAGCGGGTTCTCCAGCCCGGAGAAGCCGCGTCCCTGCCCGCGTTTCAGCACGATGACGCTCTTGGCGCGGTCCACTTCCAGAATCGGCATTCCCGCGATCAGCGAGTTCGGGTTGTCGCGCGCGTCGGGATTGACCACGTCGTTGGCCCCGATCACCACGGCCACGTCGGTGGACGGAAACTCCGGGTTGATCTGCTCCATCTCGTACAGTTGCGAGTACGGCACGTTGGCCTCGGCCAGCAGCACGTTCATGTGCCCGGGCATGCGGCCGGCCACGGGATGGATCGCGTACTTCACCGTGACGCCGCGCGCCTCCAGCAGTTCACCCAACTCGCGCACGGCGTGTTGCGCCTGCGCGGTGGCCAGTCCGTAGCCGGGGACGAAGATCACGCGGTTGGCAAACGCAAGCTGCATCGCCGCGTCGTCCAGCGAGATCTCGCGCATCTCTCCGCCCGCATCCGCCGACGCCTCCGCGATCACCGAGCCGAACCCGCCGAACAGCACGTTGGTGATCGACCGGTTCATCGCCTTGCACATCAGTATCGACAGGATCAAGCCGGAGAAGCCGTCCAGCGTTCCGGCGATAATCAGCACGTTGTTGCCCAGCACGAATCCTGTTGCCGCCGCGGCCAGTCCCGCGTAGCTGTTCAACAGCGACATCACCACCGGCATGTCCGCCGACCCGATCGGGATCACCAGCATCACACCGAAGACGAAGGCCACGCCAAGCATGGTGTAAAACGCCGCGATCACCGACGGGTGCATCCAGAAGTAGACGAAGCTGCCCGTCATCACCAGAAAGATGACCAGGTTGATCGCGTTCTGCCCGCGGAACTGGATCGGCTTGCCCGGGATGGTGCCGTGCAGCTTGCCCGCCGCGATCAGCGATCCCGTGGTGGTCAGCGCGCCCAGCATCACTTCAAATCCCAGTGCGCCGCGTGTCACCACGCCCATCTCCGCGCCGTGGATGATGAACTCGCCCACGCCCACCAACGCCGCCGCCAACGCGCCAAAGGCGTGCGACAGCGCCGTCCGTTGCGGCATCGAGGTCATGGGAACGAACAGCGCCATCCATATCCCGATGATCGACCCGATGGTCAGCCCAACCAGAATCCATCCCCAGGTCATGATGTGCGCGCCGATCAGCGTGCCCACGATGGCCATGAACATTCCGCCCTCGGCCATGAACATGCCGCGCCGCGCCGTCTCCGGGTGAGACATGCCCTTCAGCGCCAGTACGAACAGGATCGAAGCGATCAGGTAGGTCGCTTCCATGAAGTAGGAAGTAAGGCTCATTTGGACGCTCCCGTCGATGGCGCGGCAGCCGTCTTCTTGCCCTCGTCCTTCCGCTTGCCGAACATCTTCAACATGCGGTCGGTGATGCCGAATCCGCCCACCACGTTGATGGTGGCCGTGGTCACGGCGATAAAGCCCAGAACGTGCGCCACATGCGAGGTGCCCGCCCCGGCCAGCACCAGCGAGCCGATCAGCGATATGCCGCTGATGGCGTTGGTCGCGGACATCAAAGGAGTATGCAGCAGCGGCGGTACGCGGCTGATGACCTGGTAGCCCAGGAACGCGGCAAGCGCGAAGACGTAGACCGAAGCGATCAGAACTGCAGGATTCATAGGCCTCTCGGGTGT
>DAIRTY010000177.1:0-4423 GCA_036803645.1 Acidobacteriaceae bacterium
GCGAGGGCGAAGGGCGAATCGAAGAGGCCGAGGGCGAGGCCTCCGCCGGTGAGGGCGGTGATCTGCAGGAAGGTTCGGCGAGAGAGAGGCCTGGAGTTGAGAGGCTTGGCTGCGGAATGCATGGAATCGTGAGGCATGGGATCGAGATGCATGGGGAGGGCCTCCATTATTTTGTGTGGGCGGCTGCGGCAGGCGCGGCGGCGGCTTGATGGATGGCCTGGCGGATGCGCGTGTAGGTTCCGCATCGGCAGAGGTTGCCGCTCATGGCAGTGTCGATCTGGGCGTCGGTGGGATGGGGTGTGTGGGCCAGCAGGGCGGCTGCGGTGAGGACCTGGCCGGATTGGCAGTAGCCGCACTGCGGGACGTCAAGCTGCTCCCACGCGAGCTGAACCGGGTGGGAGCCGTCGGGGGAGAGACCCTCGATGGTGGTGATGGAGCTACTGGCGACGGCGCTGATGGGGGTGATGCAGGAGCGCGTGGCGACACCATCGACGAGGACGGTACAAGCGCCGCAGGCACCGATGCCGCAGCCGTACTTGGCACCCTTGAGGTCGAGGGTGTCGCGCAAGGCCCAGAGGAGAGGCGTGTCTGGCGGCAGATCGACGGAGGTGATTCGGTTGTTGATCTTGAGCTTGAGAGGCATGCGGCATTCCCCTTTTTTACGCGCGGAGCGAATGGAGTCTCGCGGAGCGCGGTTGGAACCTATTTTAGATGCAATTGGGGGAGGGTGAGATGCGAGGCAGGGTTTGAAGATCCAAGGCGGTTTGAGGGAGTTGCTACAATCTGAGTTTGGGCATAGATCGTTTTAGCCGAGAGAGATAAGGGAACGATGCTGCGATTTTCAACTGCGGGAGAGAGCCACGGGGAGGCGCTGGTGGCGCTGGTGAGCGGACTGCCGGCGGGCGTGCCGGTGGACCAGGCGCTGCTGGACCGCGAGATGTGGAGGCGGCAGAAGGGCTATGGACGCGGCGGGAGAATGCGCATCGAGCAGGACCACGCACACATCCTGAGCGGCGTGCGGCATGGCAAGACGATTGGGTCGCCGGTGGCGATGACGATTGCCAATGCGGACTGGAAGAACTGGGAGGAGATTCTGCCGGTGGGCGCGGGCGATGTGGCGAAGCATAAGGCTGTGGCCAGCCCGAGGCCGGGGCACGCGGACCTGGCGGGGAGCTTGAAGTACAACTTTGCGGATGCGCGCTATGTGTTGGAGCGCTCGAGCGCTCGGGAGACGGCGGCGCGGGTGGCTTGTGGCGCGCTGGCGAAGATGCTGCTGCGGGAGATGAATGTGTCGGTGGCGAGCCATGTGGTGCGCGTGGGTAAGGCTGAGCTGCGGCGGGCTGCGACGTGGGAGGAGATTGTCGCGCTGGCGGCGAAGGACGAGGTGCTGCTGAACTGCGTCGATGCGAAGGATGAGGCCCGGATGAAGGCCGAGGTGGATGCGGCGCTGAAGACGGGCGATACGATTGGCGGCGTCTTCGAGGTGGTGGTGCATGGGCTGCCGCCAGGCGTGGGGACGCATGTGAACTGGGACGAGCGGCTGGATGGGCTGCTGGCACAGGCGGTGATGAGCGTGCAGGCGGTCAAAGCCGTGGAGATTGGGCGCGGAGTGACGGCGGCGGAGTCGCTGGGAAGCGTCGTGCATGACGAGATTGGATACGCGGGCGCGGGCGATGGGAAGGATGGAGACTTCACGAAGTTCTCGCGCGAGCAGAACAATGCGGGCGGGATCGAGGGGGGAATCTCGAATGGCGAGGATGTGGTGGTGCGGGGCTATCTGAAGCCGATTTCGACGCTTAGAAGGCCACTGGGTTCGGTGAGTTTTGCGACGCGGGAGCCGGTGAAAGCATCGTATGAACGGAGCGACGTTTGCGTGGTTCCGGCGGCGGGCGTGACGGCGGAGGCGATGGTTGCGCTGACCGTGGCGAGGCTGGCGATGGAGAAGTTTGGCGGCGATTCGCTGGGCGAGATGCAGCGGAACTATAAGGGATATTGCGAGCAGATTCGGGAGTATTAGAGCAGTTGTCAGTTGTCAGGGGTCAGTGGTCAGCAAAAGCAAAAACGAAATACGGAGATTCTAGCTGCGCCAGAATGACGAGCAAAAGCTGGAATGACGAACTGAAGCCAGAATGACGAACTGAAGCCAGAATGACGAGCAAAAGCTGGAATGACGAACTGAGTCAGGGAAGACGATGGCGACGACGGCGACGATGATGGCGGCGAAGGAAGCGGTGAAGATACACGAGATCGTGTTGTATCCGGACCCGGTGCTGGCGAAGATGTGCGAGCCGGTGACGGTCTTCGACGCGGCGCTACGGAGGCTGGTGGCGGAGATGTTCGAGAGCATGTATGTGGGGCAGGGGATCGGGCTGGCTGCGCCGCAGATCGCCATCACAAAGCGGCTCACGGTGATCGATGTCAGCTTCAAGAAGGACCCCAAGGACAAGCTGGTGCTGATCAATCCTGAGATTGTGGAGACCAAGGGCAGGCAGGTAGAGGAAGAGGGATGCCTGAGCCTGCCGGAGATCCGCGAGAAGGTGAAGCGGGCGGCGTGGGTGAAGGTGAAGGCGCAGAACGAGCACGGCGAGTGGTTCGAGGTGGAGGGCGAGGAGTTGCTGGCGCGCGCGATTCTGCATGAGATCGACCATTTGAATGGGGTTCTGTTCATCGACCTCATCAGCCGGCTGAAGCGCGAACTGGTGCTGCGCAAGATTCGCAAGATGCAGAAGAATGGCGAGTGGTAGCACTTCGTGCCGTTCTCGACCGGTACTTCGTACCGTCTTGGACCGCTTCGCGGTGGCTTCGCGTGGTAGTACGAGCGGAGCTGCTCTCCGTTGGATTGCTCGATGAGCGATCATATTGATGTGGTGATTCGATGAAGCTGTTTTTTTGTGGGACGCCTGAGTTTGCGGTGGGTACGCTGGAGTCGGTGATTGCGGCGGGGCATGAGGTGCTGCTTGTGGTGACGCAACCGGACCGCGCGGCGGGGCGCGGGATGGAGATGCAGGCCCCGCCGGTGAAGCGGGCGGCTGCGGCGCATGGGATTGCGGTGGTGCAGCCGGAGAAGATCAAAAACAATGCGGAGTTTCGCGCGCGGCTGGAGGAGGCGCGGCCGGATGCGATTGTAGTGGTGGCATACGGGCGGATCATTCCGCAGTGGATGCTGGAGCTGCCGCGGCTGGGGAACATCAATCTGCATGGGTCGCTGCTGCCAAAGTATCGCGGGGCCGCGCCGGTGCAGTGGGCGGTGGCCAACGGCGACAGGGTGACGGGCGTAACCACGATGCGGCTCGACGAGGGACTGGATACCGGCGAGATACTGCTGGCGCGGGAGGTTGCGATTGCGCCGGAGGAGACGGCGGTCGATCTCTTTCGGAAGCTTGCTGCGGTGGGTGCGGAGTTGATGGTGGAGACGCTGGCAGGGTTGGCGGAGGGGACGTTGGCAGGACGGAAGCAGGATGAGGCTCTGGCGACGCTGGCTCCGATTCTGACGCGGGAGGATGGGGCGATTGATTTTTCGCGGACGGCGCGGCAGATCTATGATCGCTGGCGCGGATTTGAGCCGTGGCCGGGAGCACATACGCGGCTGCGGGGGAAAAAACTGATTGTGCATCGGATGCGTGTGGGCGCGGAGGATGGGATTGAGGCTGGAGTGTTGCGCGTGGCGATGGACGAGATGGCGGTGGGGTGCGGCAGCGGCAGCTCCGTGGTCTTCGACGAGGTGCAGATGGAAGGGAAGCGGCGGATGAGCGCGGAAGAGTTTCTGCGGGGGTTTCAGATGCGCAGCGGCGAGAAGGTTGGGGATTGAGCGATGTGGGGCGTGGCAGCGGAGTGAAGCGTGGAGTGCGGGCGCGGCCACGGTCGGCGGGGCCGACGGCTTCGGCGGCGGAGGCGATTGCGAAGATTGCACCGGCGCGGGCCGCGGCGTTTGAGATTCTGACACTGGTGGGCGCGAACAAAGGACACAGCGATGAGCTGCTGCACTCGGCGCGGACGGATGAACTGACGCCGGAGGACCGGAATCTGGCGACGGCGCTGGTGATGGGTGTGTTGCGCTGGCAGATTGCGCTGGACGCGCGCCTGGCGAAGCTGCTGTCGCGGCCCGAGCAGAGGCTGACGGAGCCGGTGGCGCTGGCGTTGCGGATGGGGGCGTTTCAACTGCTGCATATGGACCGGATTCCGGCGCACGCGGTGCTGAATGAGAGCGTGGAGATGTGTCGCGCGGCGGGGCAGCCCCATGCGGCGGGGATGGTGAACGCGGTACTGCGCAAGCTGGCGGCAGCGCAAAAGCCGGGGACGAGAATCTTCGAGTCGCCGGCGGCGTTCGCGGAGCGGTTGGGACATCCTCTGTGGCTGGTGGAGCGCTGGGTGGCGGCGTATGGGAGCGAGGCCGCGCTGGCAATCTGCGAGGATGACCAGCGGG
>DAIRTY010000178.1:0-4377 GCA_036803645.1 Acidobacteriaceae bacterium
GCAGATTGGGCAGGTCGTAGTAGCCGGTGGCGAGGACGAGCTTGCGCGCGCGGTGGCGGATGGGACGGCCGAAGCGGTCTGAAGCATGGACGGCGAAATCGCCGTCGGCGCCGGTGACGCGCTCGACCGCCTGGTAGGGGCGCAGGTTGAGCGAGAAGTGCTCGGCGACCTTGCGGTAATACTCGAGCGCCTCCGCGCGGGTGGGCTTCTGGTTGGGCGTGGAGAAGGGCATGTCGCCGATCTCCAGAAGTTCAGGAGTGGTGAAGAAGGTCATCTGCGCGGGGTAGTGGAAGAGCGAGTTGCAGAGGCATCCCTTGTCGACGAGGACGACGGAGAAGCCCGCGCGCTGGGCCTCGATGGCGCAGGCGAGACCGGTGGGGCCGGTGCCGATGACGAGGAGGTCGTGGATGGAGTCAGGTTGCGTCATGGGTCGATTCTACCGAAGTGTCAGAGCATCATCACGGAAATGTAGGGTGTCGCTACGAACAATACGGAGATTCTGGCTTCGCCAGAATGACGGCCTTCATGGGGCTTCGCCAGAATGACGACGCGAGATGTTTTGACTGTTGAGAAAGGTATTTAGAGTTCGACGAGTTTGTGGGCGATGGTGAAGAGGGCGAGTTCAAGGCGGGTGGAGACTCCGGTCTTGTCGAAGACGTTGGAGAGGTGGCGCTTGACCGTCTCCTCGCTGATGGTGAACTGCTTGGCGATGTCGCGGTTGCTGCATCCTTCGACGATGCAGGTGACGACCTCGAGTTCACGGGGGGTGAGGCCGTAGGTTTTGCGACCGGGAACCGCGGCGGCCTGCGCCATCAGTTGCTGCAGGGCCTTTACCAGGTTTGCGACGCGCTCGCCACCGATCCAGTAATCGCCGCCGAGCACGGCTCGCAGGGCCTGCGAGAGGTCTCCGGCGACGGCGTCCTTCAGGACAATTCCGCGCGCGCCGATCTGCAGCGCCTCGATGATCTGCTGTGGGGTGATGGTGGCGGTGAGAAGCACAATCTTGACGCGCGGCGACCTGGTCATGATGGCGCGCATGGCTTCGAGGCCGGGAAGGCGCGGCATCAGGAGGTCGAGCAACAGGATGTCCGGCTCGAATTCGAGGGTCTGGGTGATGGCGTCGTCGCCATCCTCCGCCTCGCCGACGACGGCGAAGCCGGGCTCATTGAGCAGCATGTTGCGGACGCCGAAGCGGACCACGGGATGATCGTCGGCGACGACGATGCGGATGGTGGGCAGGGCCGGGGCGGCCGGGGCAGATTTTTCGGGAGAAGATTTTTTTGCGGATTGCCGACTCATTACGGCTTTTGCAGGCATTTCCGGTACCTCCACAACTCGGCTGGGGAATCTCCACTCAGACACGTGACCCAAGAATACGCTCAAGCCGGTCGCACGCGGCGGTCAACTCATCAAGAGAGTTAACCTCTTCTGTTCCCGATGTTGCAGCAGCTTCGAGGCCGCCGGCCTCCAACCGGGCCGCCAATGTGTGCAGTTCGGTTGCGCCCAGCATTCCACAGCCGCCCTTGATGGCGTGGGCCTGGCGCACGAAGGCTGTCGCATCGCGCACGGCGGCAAGCTGGCGCATGGAGTGGATGCGCTGGCGCGCATCGTCGACGCACAGCGCGTACATCTGACGGAGCTGCGGCGCGGGCATGGAAGCTGCAAGCTGGCGATAGATTGTCTCGTTCAACACGGTCACTCCGGTGGAGCTATTGAGGAGGCCATCTTCCGTGGATGGGGCCTGTTGCGGGTGGCTGTGTGCGCCTATTTTCGATGCGGTTTGCGGCCCGGAAGAGGCGGCGATCGAGATCAACCTTGAGTTGGACGGCGATCGGCTGGCGGGGCCGGTGACGACTGTCCACCTGGCTCGCGTGGCTGGAGTTTTGATGGCGCTGGATGGAATACTGCGCGCCGCGAGCGCGGCTGCGACATCCTTCATCTTGAAAGGCTTCAGGAGGAATCCGTCGTAGCGGGCGAGAACCTGGCCGGGCGGACGGCTTGCGCTCATCGCCAGCAGGAGCGTCTCTGGGGGGCAGGCGCGGCGGAGTTTGCCGGCCAGTTGGGCACCGGCGAGGCCCGGCATCTGCGCGTCGACGAGCACGAGACCGGGCGCGGCGGTGGAGTTGAGAAGATAAGTGAGTGCGGCCTCGCCGGATTCGGCGCACTCGACCGCGTAGCCTTCGGCCTGGAGGAGCAAGCGGAGCAGGTCTCGGCTCATGGGGTCGTCGTCAACGACCAGCACTGGCATCGGCTTGGATTGCGGTGTCACGATTGCCGAGTAGAGTATCAGGCACAGCATCCGAGCGCCACCTGGGGCGGCGTGACCCGGCTGCGGTTGAGGCGTTAGAGTAGTGCGATGGCAGACGAGGACGATTCAGCGCAGCGAGCGGACTGCGGGTGGGCGCGATGAGGGCTGCGGCGCTGTTGGCGATTCTGCTGTGGCAGGCGGCGGCTGCTGGGAACGGGACTCCAGTGGCAGAGCCGGGGACGATGCGGTATGAGCGCGCGATTCGCGTGGCTGGTGGCGCGGGACAAGGTGGCGCGGGACAGGCGTGCGCGGCGCTGAACGCAATGATCTTTCCCCATGCCGCGCCTTCGCTGACGGACGTGCGGATATTTCCGGCGGATGCGGCGGCTGCGGGTGCGGCGATGCATGAGGTTCCCTACGCGATGACGCTGAGCGAGGCGGCGAGCGAGGAGACCGAGACGGCGCGGGTGCTGAATCTGAGTGCGAGTGGGGCGCGGATCGTCTTCGATCTGGAGATGCCGGAGCGGGCCTATACCGGGGTTACGCTGGAGATTGATCCGGCGGTGCATGACTTCATTGCCACAGCGACGGTCTCTGGCTCGGACGCGCTGGGTGGGAAGGCTACGGCGCTGGGGACGTTCACGCTGTTCGATCTGGCGGCGCAGCGGCTTTCGCGGGACACGGCGATTCCGCTACAGGAGTCGACGTTCAAGGTCCTGCATGTTGTGCTGAGCGTTTCTGCCGCGCCGGGGGCTGCGGCGGCGCGCTTTGTTCCGGCGATGGTGCGGGGGGCGACGGTGCCGCCGAGCCGCGAGGCGCAGACGATCTACAGCACGGTCGCGAGCATCAGTGTTCCGACCAGTGGGGAGCTGGCCAGTCCCCGAAAGACGCGATTCGATCTGGACCTGCCGCTGCGTGTCCCGGTGGAGCGAGTTTCCTTCGATCTTGCGCCCGGCTATCGCGGCAACTTCAGCCGGGACGTGACGATCCATGCCAGATCGAATTCCGACGCGACGACTTCAGCGGAGAGTCTTCCGGTGGAAAGCGTGACTGGGACCATCTCGCGGGTTCACACGACGCAGGAGGGGCAGACGATCGACGAGCAGGAACTATCGGTTCCGGCAGTGCTGGGGGCGAATTTGCAGCACGCCGCGCGCGTGTGGATCGAGATCGAGAACGGGGACGACCAGCCGCTGCCAATTGCCTCAGTGCGGCTGGAGATGCGCCAGCGGAAGATCTGCTTCGAGGCACCGGCGGACGGGGCTGCGGGCAAAGATTCTGGGCTGGCTCTGTTCTACGGCGATTCCAGGCTGGATGCGCCGGAGTATGACTATGCGCGGCTGTTTGTGGCGTCGCGCGCTGCGGTGGCGGCGGAGCTTGGGCCGGAGGCGCTGAATGCGAACTACCGGGCCCCGGCTGCGGTGATGAGGCCGTTTGCGGAGCGGCATCCCGAGCTGCTGTGGATTGCGCTGATTGTGGCGATCTGCGCTCTGGGGATGGTGGCGCTGAAGGCTGAGCGGAATGTGGGGCGAAGATAGGCGCGCGTCTCAGAAGCGAAGAGGCTGTGCTCAGTGAAATCGAGGGATGGGGAACCCGCCAATCCACCAGAAGAATAAATATATGAGCGCAAGTGCTGCCAAGACGAGCAACACTGGCCGCAACAGACGGCGATAGAGCGGATCATTCCGATACGGCGAAGGGATCAACTCAAACTGGGGATCTATTGCCGGATTCTCAGGCGATTGCGGAGACGCAGCCTCGTTGGATTGGCCAGGGAGATAATGGAACTCCCCGGGCGGATGCGAGGCGGTGAACCTTTTGCTGGGCCTCAGGACGTTAAAGTATCCGGCAGGCTCGATACTGAAATCCCTGCGTTTCACGGAACGAAGAATCTTCACCGCTTCCTCCTGAACCCGTGCGTGGCGTTGGTGCTAGCCGCCGGCATTCGCTGCGCAGATATTAGGCGGAATTATAGTCTTTCGACTCGCTACGCTCGCTCAGGGTGACGACAAGAACAGGCAACGGAAAGAACAAACAACGGCAAGTGCAAAAAACAATACAGAGATTCTGGCTTCGCCAGAATGACGACTCTCGGGGGCTACGCCAGAATGACGACTCTCGGGGGCTAC
>DAIRTY010000179.1:0-4368 GCA_036803645.1 Acidobacteriaceae bacterium
GCCCCATCTTCGGCGACGGCTTCATCGTCGCCTAAGGTGGGGTCCACGGAATCCCGCTCGCAGCAAGACCGCAACGACGCCGAAGCCCGCCTGCTCGATGAAGAGATCGCCTTCCGCCAGTCCCCTGTCTTTGAAGAGCCCGTCGGCTCGCCCATGCCGCTGCCCACAAATCTGATCGAGTTTCCCCGCCAGCTTGTCGCGCCCCGCAAGGCCCGCCCGCGCTACGCCGAAGGCCCACTGCGCAACGACGCCAGTCCCGCCCCGGGAGAGAGTCAGCTCCGCATCTTCGAGGTCGATCCAGCCCAGATCTCCACCACCCCAGTCCCCGTTGAAGCCCCCGCGCCTCAGTGGACCTCCATCTGGCTCGACGCACCCGGCCCCGGTCCCACCGAATCCGCCCCCACATCTTCTTTCTTGCCATCCCGTAACGATGATTATGTGTCCCGTAGCGATGATTATTTGCCCTCCCGTACCCTGAGCGAAGTCGAAGGGGAGGGATCTGCTTTTTCCGCCCGTCCCGCCCCGCTGCCTCACATCGCCTCCATCGCGCGCCGCCTCATGGCCGCCGCAATCGACACCTCGGTCCTTCTCGCCGGATTCATGGCCTTCGCCGCCGCCTTCCTCGTCGCCGCTGGCCGCTCCAACCTATGGCGACCAGCCGTGGTCATCCCCGCCGAATCCTTCCCACTCGATCGCCACCCCGGCCTGGCTCGCCTGGCCGTCCAGTTCACCGCCCACACCGGGCTCCAGCCCGGCCTGGCCCTGGCCTCCAGCGTCCTCGTCCTTGCCCTCCTCTATCTCCTCTACCAGGCGCTCTTCTTCTCCTTCTCCGAGTCCACTCCGGGAATGCGTTGCGCCCGCATCGCCCTCTGCACCTTCGACGACGAGAATCCCACCCGCCGCACCATGCGCCGCCGCAACCTCGCCGTCCTCCTCTCCGCCTGCCCCCTCGGCCTCGGCCTGCTCTGGGCCGCCTTCGACGAAGACCGCCTCACCTGGCACGACCGCCTCACCCGAACCTACCAGCGCATCTATTAGGTTCAAGGTTCGAGGTTCGAGGAACTGGTGGAGTTGAAGTTGTCATCTTGAGCGCGTCTTTCGAGCGCGAAGGATCCCGACGAAGCTCACCGCGCCCATACACCTCCACCCTTTCTCCCACAAATCTCCGCCTCTGCTTTCCCTTCAGCCACCAAAGAAAAGCGGCTGCCATCTTCGGCAGCCGCTCTCTACTGTTCCCTGTTCCCTGTTCCCTGCCTTTAGAACGTCGTACTCACCGTCAACCGCAGGGTCTTCCTCGGCTCGCGCAGTTCGTAAGCCGACCCGTAGAGTTGCAGTGCCTGCTCATAGCTGTACTGCCCGGCGCCCGAGTTGGGGAACATCGTGCGGAACGTCGCATCGTCCACCGCCAGTTGCTGCGGCAGGTTCTTGAACAGCCGCAGCGGGTTGTACGCGAAGTACAGCCGGAACGGCGCATTCACAATCGGCAGAATCACCTGGAACTCCGCGCCGCTCGACATGCGCGGCACAAAATTTGTCCCCGGAACCGTGTTCAGTTCCCGCGCCGACAGCGCCGCAACGGACTGGCCGCCGAAGCACGATCCATTGATAAACGTCGGGCAGCCATACAGCGGGCTCGCCAGCACGGATGTGCCAGCCGCGCTCTGCAGCAGCTCTCCCTTCTGCAGGTCGCCCGTCAGGCCGAAGTCGGTAAAGAAGTTGAGGCTCAGCGTGCTGACGATCGGGATCATGTACTGTATGTTCGCCGTCAGTTGCGTATCGCCGCCCACAGAGGCCAGCCGGTACACCGGAAGCGGAATCTGTATATTGCCCAGGCTTGGGTTGGTCGGATCGCGCGGCACCGTCGTCCCATCCGGATTGGTCAGGTTGAACTGAACCTTCACCGGCACAAACGTGTACGGCGAGTTGGCGCGGATGTCGAAGCCGCGCACATCCGACTCGCCCCCGCCATAGATGCGGTTGGTCGGCGGAGCAACCTCGCCGCCAAAGCCCGAAATATGCGCTAGCAGCAACCGCATCCCCAGAACGTTGTGCCCTTCCCGGTCGATCCTCAGCCCCCGCATCGGGTAGTACTGCCGGAAGCTCGCCACCGGAGAGATGTACTTCACATTGCCGCCCGCTCCAGCTATCTGCACCGACAGGTTGAAGTCCCGCCCCGTGTGCGGCCCAACCCCGCGGTCCAGGCTGGAGTAGCTGAAACTCGGCGCAATCGTCGACGTCACAATGCCTGTCAACTGGTTCAGCCCCGCCACTCCCGACCGGAATGCCAGCGACTGAAATATGTTGCGTGTATTGTCGTTGAACGTCGTCACCGTCGCGCGGGAGAGCGCGTACGTAACGCCCACCCGAGTCATCCCGCGGCCCACCCACAGATGCTTCAGCGGCTCGCTCGCGGACACCGTGAACCCATTCGTCGATGTGTTGTAGTTGGTCAGCAGCGACTGCTGCGCCGTGGATACATTCGCACTCGTACCGTTCGAAATCGAGTACGCCTTGGCCGGGTTGTAGTCCGTCTTCCGCGAGAAAACTTCCATGCCTACCGAGATCGGCTTGTTGCGCAGATACGGCTCATTGAATCCGAAGCTCAGGTTGCGAGACAGATCGCCGATGTTCGCGCTCGTCGACAGCGTCTCGCCCAACCCCAGAAAGTTGTTGGTCTCGTAGTTCAGCCCCACGAATGTTCCCGACAGTCCGCTGATCCCGCCGTTCACGCCAATCGAGTTCTTGCCCTTCTCTTTCAGCTTCAGCAGCAGGTCTACCGTCCCATCGTCCTCATTCTGCCGCGTCTCGGTATCGTCATCCACCTTCAGCGTCTCGAAGTAGCTCAACTGGTTCAGCCGCAGCACCGACATCTCCCAGCGCTGGCTGCTGTACACCTGGCCCTCTTCCAGCAGCAGTTCCCGCCGGATCACCTTGTCCCGCGTGATCGTATTGCCCGTGAACTCGATCCGCGAGACATAGAACTGCTTGCCCTCGTCGATATCGATGTCCATGTACACCAGCTTCTTCGCCTCATCCAGCCGCGGCTTTATATCCGGCACCATCCGGATGTAACCTTGGCTGCCATACGCCTTGCGCAGGTCCTTCAGGCCCTTCGAGAACGACGTCGCCGAGAACCACTCCCCGTCCTTCTGCGCGAACTGCGCCCGCAGCGCCTTGCTGTTGGTGAACATCTTGTTGCCGGTAAAGTCGATCCCGCCCAGCCGGTAGCGTTCCCCCTCCTCCACCGGCATCAGGATGTCGATCCGCTTGCCCGTCGACGGTCGCAGCGTGAACCAGTTCAGCCCGCCCTCGTCGCGCACATGCGTCTGCGGATCGGCGGTCTGCGCCTTGAAGTAGCCGCGGTCCTGGTACGCCTGGCGCACTCGCTCCGTGTCCTCGTCCAGCTTGCTCGCGTCGAACGTCCGCGCCAGCAAATTCTCCAGCAGGATCGAGTGCGGTATCCCGATCGGCCGCGAATTCACCATCGCTTCGCGCAGTACGCGGCTGCTCAGGTTGTAGTTGCCGTCGAAGGCGATCTTCCCCACCTTCACCGTCGGCCCTTCCTTGATTCGGAACGTGATCCCCACCGACGACGGTGGGATCGTCTTTACCTCCGTCCGGATCGTCGCGAACTGGTGTCCATGCTCGCTCAGCAGATCCTTCAGAACGTCCTCGGCCCGCTTCACCCGCGTCGGATCGTACTGGCTCTCCACATTCAGTCCAACCTTCGCCTTCTTGTTCCGCTCCTGCACGTCCGACAGCGTTATCGCGTTCAGCCCGGTGTAATCGATCGAGCGGATGGTCGGCTTCTCCCGCACATAGACCACCAACTGCACGCACGTCGGGGTGTCCGTCCGCTCAATCTGTATCTTCTCGAAGTAGCCCGTGTTCCACAGCGAGTTGAAGTCCCGCTCCACCGTCGCCGCGTCATACGGATCGCCCTGGTGGCTCGCCATCCGCGCCAGTACAGAGTCCTTGGGAATCCTGCGGTTGCCGATCGACTGCGGCTGGCACAGCACCTGTGGCCCGCCACTCGCTTCCGCCGCCGCGCTCTGCGCAACTGGGGCCGCGCCCACCTCCTGCGCACGCGCCGCTCGCGCAGGCACAAAAACCATCGCCGCCACCACCCATGCGGTGCCCATGGCAACAGCAATGCGGGAGCAGTATGAGCGCGTACGCACAGACTTTAGCTTGATGCCCAGGAAACTTCCGCTCACTCGCTTTACGGTAAAGATACGCACACCCTCATTCGCTGCAAAATCGTGCCCCGCAGGCTCCCGTGGGGAAAGTTCGATTATATGGGAGCAATGCCGCTCCACGCGAGTCGGCAGTGGCGTCACCGTCAATAGTTGTCTCAACAACCCGCGC
>DAIRTY010000180.1:0-4361 GCA_036803645.1 Acidobacteriaceae bacterium
CCGATCTGATTTTGTACGACTCGCCTACCGGCGGGCTCGACCCCATCACTTCGACCACCATCATCGAGCTGGTGATGAAGCAGCGCGACGTATGGCATACCACCTCACTGGTGGTGACGCACCGCCTGCAGGACGCGTTTATCCTTGCCACCAACCGCTTCGATCCCGCGACCGGCGGCATGAAACCACTGCCCAAGGACGGCCCCGGCGGCGGCATCGACGAAGGCACGAAGTTCCTTCTGCTCAACGAGGGGAAGATCGTCTTCCACGGAACGACCGAGGAGTTGGTTCACTCCGGCGACCCGTGGGTCAAGCGATACCTGGAATAGGCGCGAAGCGAGAACAGGCAAACGCTGAAGTGCTATCGGGAGAAAGGTGCGGGCGGTTGTGGAGGGGCGAGCTTCATCGGGGTCCTTCGCGCTCGAAAGACGCGCTCAGGATGACAGCTTTCTCTCTATCGCAAGGATGATGCTCTATCGCTTGCCGTTCTGCCAGTCCTCGAAGGAGATGCGGGGGACGGTGACGAAGGCATCGCGCGTATGGACGTAGTTGCCCAGGCCGTTCATGCGGCCCATGGCGTGCAAATCCTCGGCTTTGATGTAGGGACCTTTTCCATCCTCGGCGGGCACGATGAACTGGTCTTCGACGAACATGGCGACGACGCGGCCCAGGATAATGCGCGAGCGGCCAATCTCCATGGTGGTGAACTCGGTGCATTCGAGCGCGGCGTGGGCCTCGGCGATGCGCGGGACCTTGACGACGGAGGAGGGCGCGGTGGTGAGGCCGGCCATCTCCATCTCGCTGACCTCGGCGGGGAAGTCGGTGGCGCAGATGTTCATCTTGTCGAGCAGATCTTCGGTCACCACGTTGATGACGAACTCTCCGGTGCGGCGGATGTTGCGCGCGGTGTCCTTGGGGATGGAGCCGCGTCCGGGACGGTTCATCACGCCCATGCCGACGATCGGCGGATCGGTGCAGAGGTAGTTGTAGGAGCTGAATGGCGCGGCGTTCAGGCGGCCATTCTCATCCATGGTGGTGACCCAGGCGATGGGCCGCGGGGCCACCAGGCCGATCAGCAGGTTGTAGATCTGGCGCGCGGGCGTCTTGTCCATTTCGAACTTCATCGCATTGTCCTCATCGAACAAGCCTACCGCACTGCGCTCGGACCTCCCAACCTCCATCTTTCAGGCGTCGGCTTTAGCGGCCTCCGCCGGCGCGGCTGCTACGCCGATGACGGCCATCATCCTTCCCGTGAACCCGCTCTCGGCGCGGTGAGAAAAATACTTTCTGCCGGAGGCGGTTCCCAGTCCCGTGCAGGCCGTACACTCACCGACAACCGTGATGCGCTTTGCCGGAATGCCTGCGTCGAGCAACTGGCGGCGGTTCGCCTCCCATAGGTTGAGGTGGATCTGCGGGCCGATATTGCTGTGGCCCGGAGCGCGCGCGGTGAGAAACAGCAGCGGGTACTTGTCGCGCACCGGGTCGGAGTCGAAAATCTCGCTAAAGAGTTCGGGCGCATAAGCGAATTGAGACTCGAACTGGAAGCGCACCTCCTCGCCGACTGAGTAGCAGCAGGGGCCGATGGAGGGGCCCACCACGGCGACCAGATCCTCGGGGCGCGAGCCGTAGCGCAGGCGCATGGCGCCGATGCCGCGTTCGACGATGCGCGCCAGCGTGCCGCGCCAGCCCGCATGGAAGGCCGCCACCACGCGATGGCGCACGTCGGCCACCAGCACTGGCACGCAGTCGGCGGTCTGAATGCCGAGAAAGACGCCGGGGAGGTCTGTCATCATCCCGTCGCCACGCAGTACGGCGCGCCCGTCGGCGGTCTGCAGGCGAGCGGGGTGGTCGAGGTCTTCGGGCTCCACGATGCGCAGCATTGCTGAGTGGAACTGGCGCAGGGTCACGAGGCAGGGAACAGGGAGCAGGGAACAGGGAACAGAGGGTTCGGAGATGGATGTGGCGCTAGAGTTTGTTGACCGGCTTAAGACCGCTGCCATAAACCGGCGGCGGTTCTCGGCGACGTTGGCTGGGTCGTCGTGCTGGGTCCAGCCGAGGTTCAGGGAGCCATTGCCCCCGCCCGAATCGTAGATGGAGGAGACGCCTGCGGCGCGCGTGCTGAAACCGTGGCGCAGCCATGCGTAGCGCAGCCAGCCCGGCGCGCGAACCGGTTCGACTCGTTTCGCCGCCCTGTCGCTCCGCGACCCCTCGTCCCTGTGCGTCGAGGAAGGCCCAGGCAGCGACTTTTGGCGGGCGCGCGTAGTTTTCGCCAGCCGTTCGCCATTCCGCCAGGATCCGGCGAGCGTCTTGCGCCGTCCGTGGCCCAGGCCAACGGAGGCCAGCAGATCGTCCACCTCGCCGGTTGCCTGTGCATCGTTGTTCGGTCGCTTCATTCCTCACCCATTCTATGGTTTTACAGGTGTGTCGTGCCTTGGCAGGGCAGGCAAGTTTCTCGTCCAACGAGACTTTTCAGCGACTGGATGCAACTTTTAGCCGCTCATTCCGTCTAAGTTAGAGGTTAATGTCAACCATTTGCCAAACCATGCAGCTTGGCGGATAACCTCAGCAATCGCAGATATTTACTGGAAGAGTTGCATCCTGACCGATTGCTATGTAAGATACGCCATTGCACCTATGAGTTTGAACGTTCCGAGTCACGCTTCCCAGTTCCTCCGCTCACGCATTGCCAACGTGTGCGTGGCCATCGCCGGCACCACGTCTGTAGAGATGATTGAAAAGGCGACCGTCGCGGTCAAGGAGACGCCGTTTCTTGAGTTCCGCCTGGATTATCTGGAGAAGCCGCTGCTTGCGCTGCCGCGGTTCAAGCAGTTCTTCGCAGACAATACGGCTGCGACCGCCATCGCCACCTGTCGACGCACAGCGAATGGCGGCAAGTTCTCCGGCTCGCTGGCCGCCGAACTCGAAGTCCTCACCAAGTGCGCGGCTGTGGGGTTCCACATGGTGGACCTCGAACTGGAATCCGCCGAGGCCCTGAAGAAAGCCGACCTGCAGAAGCTGCGCGAGACCGGCATCGGCCTTCTCATCAGCCACCACGACTTCGCCGGTACGCACGATCTGAACGGGATATTCTCCCGCATCGAAGCCTTCCACCCCGACTTCATCAAAGTCGTTCCGACAGCCAAGTCGCTGATCGATAACCTCACCCTGATCCAATTTCTCGAGCGCATGAACGACAACTCGAACCTCATCGGCATCTGCATGGGCGATGCGGGGATCATCTCGCGCGTGCTGGGCGTGCGCGCCGGATCGGCCTTCACCTTCGCCGCCGCCACAGTGGGCGAGGAGACCGGCCCCGGCCAGATCGCCGCGCGCACCCTGCTGGAGACCTACCGCATCGACCAGGTCGATGCCGCCACCAAGGTCTACGGCGTGGCGGGAAACCCGATCCGCAGCTCGCTCTCGCCCATCATGATGAACACGGCCTTCCGTCGCGAGACGGTCAACGCCGTCTATCTTGCGCTACAGACCACCAAGCTCTCCGACCTGCTGAAGCTGGTGCACGACATCCCCATCCAGGGCATCAGCGTCACCATGCCGCTGAAGCAGGAGATCATGGCGCATCTGGAGCGCACCGACCCGCTCTCGGCCCGGATCGGCGCGTGCAACACGGTGCTGCGCGCGCAGGATGGCAAGCTCTACGGCTTCAACACCGACGTGGCGGGCATTACCGGCCCGCTGGAGAAGCGAATGCCGCTGGCCGGCGCCAGGGTTCTGGTGCTGGGCGCGGGAGGCGCGGCGCGCGCCGCCGTCTTCGGCCTGCGCGAGAAGGACGCCAACGTCTTCATCCTCAACCGCACAGCCGAGACCGCGCAGAAGCTGGCGCGCCAGTCCGGCTCCAAGACCATACGCCATGAGGCTCTGGCCAAGTCGTCCTTCGACGCCATCATCAACGCGACGCCGGTCGGCATGGCGGGCAACAAGGCCGCGCCCCTGCTGGAGGCCAAGGACCTCAACACCAAACTGGTCTTCGACCTGGTCTACAACCCGCTGGAGACGCCGCTGATTCACCTCGCGCGGCAGTTGTCGATCCCCTTCATCACGGGCGTGGAGATGTTCGTCCACCAGGGCGCGCGTCAGTTCGAAATCTGGACCGGCAAGCCCGCTCCCGAGGAAGAGATGTTCCGCGTTGTGCTGCACGCACTGCGCCAGCAGGCAGAACTGTTCGCCGCCGATGCCGCCGAGTCAAAGCCGGAGGTAAAGTCAAAGCTGTCTGCAAAGCCCGTAGCGAAACCGGTCGTCAAACCGAAAGTAGAGACAAAGCCAAAGTCCGCCGCCAAGTCCGCCGCCAAACTAAAATCTGAGGCTAAGCCAAAGCCTGCCGCCAAGTCACCGGCAAAGCC
>DAIRTY010000181.1:0-4353 GCA_036803645.1 Acidobacteriaceae bacterium
CACCGGCCCAAATTCGCGGCTATCGCTGGAGATCGACCGGTGGTCGCCCAGCACATAATACTGGTTCGCCGGCAACACCATCTCCGCCACCGATTTGTCATCGGTATAGCGCAGCGGAACATACTTCTCCTCGATCGCCTTACCATTCACAACCACCTGGCCCTGGTCGATCCTGAGCCTGTCTCCCGGCAGCGCGATCACCCGCTTGATGTAGCTCTTCGCGTGGTCCCGCGGATACTGGAAGACCACCACGTCGCCCGCGTGAATCTCGCCCACGCGATACGCAATCTTGTTGATGAACAGCCGGTCCTGGTCTTCCAGCACCGGCAACATGCTGGTTCCCTCCACCCGCACCGGCTGGTACAGAAAGATAATGATGAACGCAGACACCGCAACCGACACCACCGTATCGCGCAGCCACGAGTGCCAGCCCGCAGCTACGCTGGATCGACCACCGTACCCTTCCCCGGTCTGCGCCTCCACCGGCCGCTCGTCTCCCACTCGTTCTTCGTCGATCACGCTCTCTCCCCGCACCCTTGTCTCTGTTAGTTAGACGCAGCAGCCCTGCTCCTGGGATTCACTGTTCCGCCATTCTTCGTCCCCAGCCCCAGTCCCGGAACCAGCGTCTTCCCGTCTATCCCCTCCGGCGACCACGCCTCCACAATCGCCCGCGCCAGCTTCGCAATCGTCACCTCGCCCTCGTTCTCCGCCGTCCATCCCGTGTCCGCGTTCTCGTAGGTAAAGATCGAGATCACCATCGGCCCCGTCTTTCCCGCCACGATCGCCACATCCGCCCGCACCGCATTCAGGCTGCCCGTCTTGCTGGCAATCCCCGAGCTCGTCTCCGTCGCATCCAGCTTCTCCAGATACCGCGGAATCGTATCGCGATAGAACTGGTTGCGCAGCATCTTCATCGCCACCCCGCAGATCGCCGCATCCTTCTCCGAAAGTGGCCCAGCCACTTCACCCGGCCCATCCAACTCGCCCCGCTTCTCCAGTTCGCATAGCCCGATCCGCTCCATCACCCGCGCCATCTCCCGCGGCGTCGACTTGCCCAGTCCGAACTTTGCCTGGTCTTCCGGCATCGGCCCGGTCGCCGGCTTTCCGATCTTCTTGTAAAGATGCGTGTCCTTCAGTCCCATCCACTCCGCCCGCGCATTCACCGCATCCAGCCCAATCCTGTCGATCGCCAGGTTGGTCGCCGTGTTGTCGCTCATCACGATCATCAGCGTCAGCACGTCCTTCAGCGTCAGTGTCTGCGGCGCATCCAGAAACAGCAGAATCCCCGAGCCGCTCACCGCATCTCCCGGTTGCAGCGTGATCTTGTCGTCCCAGTGCGCCTTGCCCTCGCGCACCTGCTCCATCGCTTCAAACAGGATCGTCAGCTTGATCGCCGACGCTGTCTGCACCACCGCATCCGCGTCCAGCGCCGCCACTCTTCCCGTCTTCAGTTGCGTTGCATACAGCGCCACCCGCCCGTGGTGCGCCTTGGTAATCTCGCGCAGCCGTGCTTCCAGCGCGGTGTCCGCATCCTCCGTAGTCTTCGACGACACGACCGGCCCCGCCGCCGCCGCCGCTCCACGCGCCTGCTCCTGCGCCACTCCGCACTCGGCCCCGCACAACGCCACAGCCAGAGCAACTCCCACTACAACTCCAGGAACTCTCATCTTCTGCATGGTACATTCACCACCGCAGGACGCACTACCCCTCGTCTCGCATCTCCGCGCAGCCTCCTGCCCGGCCCAAAGCGCATTTGCCCCCGAAAATATCGTCTCCAATCCGCTTCGTACTGGGACATTTTGCCATGCACAAACGTATACTAGGTAATGGGAGTTCCGGCGCATTTCATATCGTGTCGGGTACTCGACCATCAAGCAGTCTAAATATCATCAACCTACGGCGGCAGCAACCTATGGCTACACTCACCATGATGGAACAAACGGACACGTCAAAACCTAACTTGCACGTCGTGGACGGCCCCCACGACCTCACCACCGAAACCTCCAACATCGCGTCCGAGGGCTTCGATACCAAGTCGGCGATCGATATCGCCCGCATCATCAACCACGAAGACGCCAAGGTCGCCTCCGCCGTCCGCAAGGCCCTTCCCGAGATCGCAGTAGTCATCGACATCGTCGCCCGCGCGCTGCGCGATGGCGGTCGCCTCATATACGTCGGCGCAGGCTCCAGCGGCCGCATCGCCGCGCTCGACGCATCGGAGTGTCCCTCCAGTTACTCCACTCTCCCCGCGCAGGTGCAGTACATCATGGCCGGCGGCCCCAAGGCCCTCGCCTCCGCATCCGACGTCAACGAAGACTCCCCCGAACTCGGCCAGCGCGACATCGCGCGCCGCCGTCCCACCCGCAAGGACATCATCCTCGGCGTCTCCGCCTCCGGCAGCACGCCCTACGTCGTCGGTGCGGTCGAGTACGCGCGCGCCCGCGGCGCCATCACCGCCGCCATCACATGCAACCACAACACACCCCTCGCCGACGTCTCCGACACCACCATCATCGTCGAGGTCGGCCCAGAGGTCGTCTCCGGTTCCACCCGCATGAAGGCCGGCACAGCGCAAAAGATGGTCTGCAACATGATCACCACTGGAGCCATGACGCGCCTTGGCTATGTCTACGACAACCTCATGGTCAACGTCCACATGAAGAACGCCAAGCTCGTCGAGCGCGGCATCCGTGTCCTCATGCATGTCTGCAACATCGACCGCGACTCCGCCATCCGCACCATCAAGTCCGCCGGCAAATCCATCCCCATCGCAGTCGTCATGCTCAAGGCCAAAGTCGACAAGATGGAAGCCGTCCGCCGCCTCGCCCAGTCCGACGGCAATGTCCGCCTCGCCATCGACGACTCCCGCCTCGAACTCTAGTGCAACATAGAGGTCGGCACGATTCTCCCCGCACCTCTTTTGATTTGTCATTCTGAGCGTAGCGAAGAATCCCCGCATTTTGCCGGGTGCCCCATATCTCGATTCTAAGATGTGGGCGTCGCACGCCGGGTGTCCCACATCTCGATTTTGAGATGTGGGCTCAATCCGCCTTCCCCCGCCCCGCACCAATCCAGCCACTCATCTCCCCGCCCACCATTCCCGTAAACTATCCTCATGGACAAGTTCGTCGTTCGCGGAGGCAATCCCCTCCTCGGCACCATCAAAGTCTCCGGCGCAAAGAACTCCGCCCTCCCATGCATGGCCGCCGCCATCCTCACCGAGGACGAGGTCATCCTCGAAAACATCCCCCAGGTCCGCGACATCGAGACCGAGCGCCGTCTCCTCGAGGCCATGGGTGCCGAGGTCGATCTTGGCTACGGCCGCGCCCAGCATCGCACCAGCATCCGTTGCGCCGTCCTCTCCGACCCCGTCGCCAAGTACGAGATCGTCAAGACCATGCGCGCCAGCTCGCTCGTTCTCGGTCCGCTCATCGCGCGCACCGGCATCGCGCGCGTCGCCATGCCGGGCGGATGCGCCATCGGCGGCCGTCCCATCGACCTGCACATCAAGGGCCTTGAAGCCATGGGTGCCACCATCACGCAAGACCACGGCTACCTCGAAGCCCGCACGCCGAACAATGGCAACTCCCAGCTCAAGGGCGCGCACATCGTCTTCGACAAGATCACCGTCACCGGCACGGAAGACCTCCTCATGGCCGCGACACTTGCGGATGGAGAAACCGTCTTCGAGAACTGCGCGCGCGAGCCTGAAGTCACCGACCTCGCCGCTCTGCTCGTCGCCATGGGCGCGAAAATTGACGGTGCGGGCACCTCCACCATTCGTGTGCAGGGCGTAGCCAAACTGCAAGGCGCGCGCCATCGCATCAACCCCGACCGCATCGAGGCCGGAACCTTCCTCATCGCCGCGGCCATCACCGGCGGCGACCTCGACGTCGACTGCTGCAACCCCGCCCACCTCGGCGCGCTCATTGCCAAGCTGGAAGCCTGCGGCGTCCGTCTCGATGTCGGCACCGACCACATCCGCGTCCGCTCCGGCGGCTCGCTCAAATCCACCAACATCTCCACCGAGGAGTATCCCGGCTTCCCCACGGACATGCAGGCCCAGTTCATGGCCCTCGCCACCCAGTCCGAAGGCATCACCACCATCACCGAGAACATCTTCGAGAACCGCTTCATGCACGTCCAGGAACTCAACCGCATGGGCGCGAACATCACCGTCGAGGGCCGCACCGCCACCGTCCGTGGCCCCAGCAAACTGGAGTCCGCCGCCGTCATGTGCTCCGACCTGCGCGCCTCCGCCTCGCTCGTCCTCGCCGCCCTCGTCGCCGACGGAGAGACCATCCTCGACCGCGTCTACCACCTCGACCGCGGCTACGAGCACTTCGAAGAAAA
>DAIRTY010000182.1:0-4299 GCA_036803645.1 Acidobacteriaceae bacterium
GCGAGAAGAAGGCCACGATGGACGAACTCTGGGAGGCGGCGAAGGTCTGCCGAGTCGCCAACGTCATGCGTCCGTACATGGAGTCGCTGTCTTGAGCAAACCTGTCACCAATGTCGCTGCGTCCGTTCGTCAGCGTCTCCTCAACCTTGCGCGTGAGCGAAAAGAAGACTTTGGTTTGCTGTTAACGAAGTACGCACTGGAACGCCTGCTCTTCCGAATCAGCCAGTCGGAGCACAAGACGGCTTTCATTCTGAAGGGTGCGTTGCTCTTTGAACTATGGGCGGAGCAGACCCATCGACCGACGCGGGACGCAGATTTTCTCTCTATCGGTGACAGTGACCCCCGCCTCTTCGAGGCCATCTTCAAGGAGATCTGCGTTCTCCCAGTCGTAGAGGACGGTCTGATCTTCGATCCGTCGAGCGTAACCGCACGGAAGATCAAGGAGGGTGCGGACTATGAAGGGGTGCGGGTCAGCTTCCTGAGCTATCTGGAGAAGGCACGAATTCCCATGCAACTCGACATTGGATTCGGCGACGCCGTAACGCCTCCGGCAGTCGAGACTGCGTTTCCGGCGATTCTGGGTGGGCCGGCATCCGTGCTGCTCACCTATCCCAGAGAGACGGTCGTTGCAGAGAAGTTCGAGGCGATGGTGAAACTCGGCATCGCCAATACCCGGATGAAGGACTTCCACGACCTGCGCGCCCTGTCCCAGCTCTTTCCGTTCGAGGGACAGCTCCTCTCCGAGGCGGTCGTGCGGACGTTCGAGCGACGGAAGACCAAGCTCCCATCGGCACCGCCCATCGCGTTCACGGCGGAGTTCTTTGAGGACGAATCGAAGCAACGCCAGTGGACTGCCTTCAACGGGAAGAACAAGCTCTACATCGAGGCCGTTCCGCTCAAGACCGTTGTGGGGGACATCGAGCAGTTCATCATGCCTTTGGTTCTTGGAGTGACAGCGGAGGGGCATTGGAGCCGCTCGTGGCAAGCTGGCGGTCCGTGGCAGGATTGATTGTTCTTGAGGCCGGGCACACTAATGGCTGACGGATATGGCTCCGTCTCACCCTACCGCTATCAGGACAAAACCATTGCCAGTCAGAAGCGTATGGGCCTACGTTGGGGCCTTGCTGGGACAACACTTCTTCTACAACCACTACAAAAACCACTACATCTGCAAAAAAGTAGGCCAGCCGGAACCGGCTTGCCTAATCGTAAAACCTTTATATTCAGATTGGTGCGGAGGAGGGGACTTGAACCCCTATGCCTTGCGGCGCTAGCACCTCAAGCTAGTGCGTCTGCCAATTTCGCCACCTCCGCATGGAGCCTGCACACACTTCTTCGGTGGCAGGAGCGACGTGCAATCCGAGGGTCAGTATAGCATCTCTAGAAGTGGCGGATGAGGTCGGCGAAGGCTGCCAGTTGCAGCAAATGCTGACCGGCCGCGGGTCCGGCGACGGCCTCTTCTTCCAGCACCCAGGTGAAATCGTGCGGCAGGAAGACGGCGTGCAGCCCAGCGGCCAGCGCGGGGTTGATGTCGGACTTCGGGCTGTTGCCGATCATCCAGGTGCGCGCGGGGTCGCAGGCGTGGCGGGCGGCGAGGGCGCGATAGGCGGCGGCGTGCTTCTCGGGAAGGACCTCGACGGCGCAGAAATGCGCGCTGAGGCCGGAACGTGCGAGTTTATCGCGCTGCTCTTCGGGATCGCCTTTGGTGACCAGCAGGCAGCGGTGGCGCTTGGCCAGTTCGGCCAGGGTTGCGGTCACGCCGGGCAGTGGCTCGATCTCGTGCTCGGCAATGGACTCGACGAAGCGCAGAATGCGCGCATGTTTCTCCGCGGTGACTGGGGCGTCCGTCAATTGCTCGAAGCATGAGACCAGCGAGCGGCGGAAGCTCTTGAGCCCGTAGCCGTGCGCCGCAATCGTCGCGTGCTCAACGCGGTTCAGGTGGGAGCGCACCTCCTCGGGAGTGTGGGTGCGGTGGTCGAGGTAGGAGATGAACGCCGCAATCGCGCGCTCAAAGTAGATATTGTTCTCCCACAGCGTGTCGTCGGCGTCGAACAGCAGGGTCTGGCCGCGCGGCTGGCGCGTCTGGCCGGGGAGTTGTCGTTCGGAAGCGGAGTCTGCGGTCACAGGTGGATTATATGTTTGTGGCCGGCGCGCAGGTGCGTCAAGCAGCGATAATGGCTTGCGGAGGTATCAACCGATTTGCTGGTGAGCGCGTTGACCTGGGGAGACATTCTGGGCTGTCTGCGGTCGGTGGCGGCGTTTGCGGCCGTGCTGCTGGCACCGGGATACTGCCTTGCGTGGGCGTGCAATCTGCTGGGATTTCGCGCGCGCGCGCTGGGCGAGCGGCTGGCCTGGGGCGTGGCGCTCTCCTTTGGCGGAATGACGATCGTCTCTGTGCTGCTGGCGAAGTACAGTTCGCTTACCGCAGTATGCTGGCTGGCGGGAATCTGCGCGCTTGCTTTTGCGGGGATTGCGGCGCGAGAGGCGTGTTCGCGCCGATATAGCTCCGGCTTGGCAAACAAGTGGAGGCTGATTGGCGCGGGAATCGCCGCGGCGTGGATTCTGTTTGTAATTTTCGAGTTGGTGGACGCCGGCGTGGATGGCCGGCTCTACTTCAGCGTCACGGTCTTCGACCACGCGCTGCGCACGGCGTTTGTGGACGCGGTACTGCGCACGGGAGTTCCGCCGGCGAACCCGCTCTTCTGGCCGGGACATGCGGCGCCGATGCGCTACTACTACTTCTGGTATGTGCTGACAGCGGCGGCGGCGCGTCTGGGCTCTGCGACGGCGCGCCAGGCGATGATCGCCAGCGTGGCCTGGGCGGGCTTTGGGCTGGCCGCGACGTTGCAGCTTTATTGCAGGCACTTTCTGGGGAGCAATTCCGAGCGGGGTTCAGACATGCCGCAACTTGCGGTTCCATCCCAACCATCGCATGAAACAACGACGCAATGGATGGGGCACCCGCCGAGGTTGGCGGTGGCGCTGGCGCTGTTGACGGTGACCGGCCTGGACATTCTGCCGGTGTTGGTGAAGGCGCTGCTGCGAATGCCGACCGACGGCGACATGGAGTGGTGGTCGGCGGCCCAGGTCTCCTCGTGGATGGACTCGCTGCTGTGGGTGCCGCATCATGTGGCGGGACTGGTCTGCTGCCTGCTGGGGTTTCTGCTGGTGTGGATGTCGAAGGGCCTCAGCCGAGGCCGCCGCGCGGGATGCGGGCTGATCGCGGGCCTCTCATTCGCCAGCGCGTTTGGCCTCTCTACCTGGGTAGCTGTGGCGTTTGCCATGGTGATGGCGGTGTGGATGGTGTGGGCGCTCGTGTGGGAGCGCGGCTCGCGGTCGCGTGTTCCAGTGCTGCTGTTGGCCGGACTGATCGCGGCGGTGGCATTGCTGCCGTATCTGGCGGAGCTGCACGGGGAGGCTTCGGCCACCAACGCGGTCCTGGCGAATGGAGCGGCTTCATCGGACGGCACAGCTTCGATTGCAAACGATGGCACGCATCTGCTGCGCTTCGGCGTGCGCCATATAATCCCCGCCGACAGCGTGCAGGGGATCGGCTGGGTGGCGCGGCTGGCCGAGGCGCACCCGGCGGCGGAGGACGCGGGCGTGGGGCTTGTTCTGTTGCTGCCCGGATACTTCGTGGAGCTGGGGTTCTATGGCCTGGTGTTGCTGGCGGCGCTTTGGGCGATGCGCCGGCGCAAGCTCAACGAGACGGCGCGGACGGCGCTGCTGCTGGCAGTCGCTGGGCTGGCGGTCTCCACCTTCCTGCGCTCCACCATCGTCGAGAACAACGACTTCGCAATGCGGTCGATCCTGATCGCGCAGTTCTTTCTTCTTCTGCTGGCGGTTGTCTGGTGGGAGGGAGGGCTGGGTGCGACCAACAGAATTTTCCGCGGCGCGATGCTTGCCATGGCCTGGATCGGGCTGGCCGGAACGGTCTATCAGGCGGTTCTGCTGCGCGTCTACCTGCCGGTGGAGGAGAGGTTGGGGCGGCCGGAGGTGAGTGGGCTGGCGGAGAGCGCGTTGGCGTTGCGGCAAGGCTTCGACGCGATGGACCGGCGCGTGGCGAAGGATGCTGTGGTGCAGTACAACACCGAGCAGCCTGGAGAGTTCTTTTATCTGGCGGAGGTGATGCAGGCGGGCCGTCAGATGGCGCTCGCAACGCCGGGTTGCGGAGCGGCGTTCGGCGGTGACGTGCGCGCATGCAGGGGAGTGGAGCAGGGCGTAGCGCGGCTCTTTTCGCTGCATTCTTCGCCGGACCTTCCTCCGGCTCCAGGCCGCGCTCTCTCCGCAGCCGAGGCG
>DAIRTY010000183.1:0-4277 GCA_036803645.1 Acidobacteriaceae bacterium
CCTGACCCCCAGTGAGCGACATCGTGGCCGCAGGCGCCGCGAAGGTTGTGTTCGCGGCGGACGTTCCCGCCAGGTTTATGCACGGTCTGCTAACGGCGGCGTTTCCGAGGATATTGCGCAGATCGACCAGTTGATTCAGCTCATCGTAGTACATCTCGTTGAACATATCGGTGATCTGCGAGCTGAGTCCAGTCAACTTGGGGGGGACGCTGTAGATCTGGTTCGACCCCAGCGTGACGTAGGTGGAGGCCGGAAGGTCGGCGTTCTGCGTGAGGTAGGAATAGAACGTCGCCTTGAGATACTTGATATTGAGCAGGAAGTTGAGAACGTCGACCTGCAGGAAGCCGTTGGGCGTGGGTTGCTGAGCGTGTGCATCCGGACGCGATACCAATCCTGTGCCAGCAGCGACGCCAGCCGCTCCGAGGGCAGCCATGAAGTGTCTGCGATTCAGGGCGACTTTGGATACGATGTTCTTGAGCTTCTCGACCGATGCCGTGGGATCGAGGACTTCGATGTCATTGCTGCTGGCCATTTCGTTGGCCTCCTTGTCAGTTGACTTGCGATGTGTGCGAAGAGATTGGGTCATAATGGAATGCGGTCAGCGCGTCGAGATCAGGTTGGAGTGCGTCCTTCCAGTGCTTAGGAGGTTGTGAGGTTGCCGTTCACTCCGTTGGGGAAGAAGCCTCCCGAGAAGGAGCCGTGAGATGCAGGCGCTACGTTGCTGGCGCCGTAAAGGACCTTGAGAACCTGCTGGATAGTGCGGGCGTAACCGAAAGCGTTAGAGCCGCAGGTGCCGGGGGTTCCGACGAAGGTGTTGCCGGTGACGCCGGGTACGGCCGCACCGCCGGAGGTGGGGAAGAAACCACCGCTGGCGGTTGGACCGGTTGTAGCAACTCCGGTGCCGATGTCGGCTGGCGGCACATCGTACCCCAAGCCATCGGTTATCGGCATGTAGGTGATGGTGGTGGGGTTCTGGATGCTGATCAGGCGCAGCGCCCCGGAATGGAAGCTTTCGGCGCCGAGGATTTGCCCGAGATAGGTGGTGTTGCTGGTGGAGAGCCCGGTGACCGCGCCTGCGTATGCGGTAACTCCGAGGTCTTTCAGCAGCCTTGCAATCGAGAGGGCATTGGCCGGTGTGATCGCGCCGAAGGCGGCGAGATTGATCGCCGGCCTGGGAATGGCTGCGGAACCGAGAATATTGCGCAGGTTGAACACATGGTTCAACTCGTCAAAATAGATCTCATTGAGCAGATCGATTGTCTGCTGGGTGATACCGGTGCCCACCGCCAGCGCGGCGGGTACGCCGGTGGGGGTTGGACCATTGCCCGTTACCGAGGGCGGCAGGTCCGCGCCCGTGGTGAGGTAGGCGTAGAAGGTGGCTTCAAGGTACTCGATGTTGAGTACAAAGTTGAGAATATCAGTCTGGCCCGCACCAAGAGCGCTGGAGATAGGCACAGTAGTGTTGTTGGCGCAACCCGACAATAATCCTGCGCCTGCCGCGGCGCCAGTGATGCCGAGGGCTGCGATGAAGCGCCTGCGATTCATTGCGCGATCTGCCGCGATCTTGTTGAGCTTGTCGACCGATGCCGCAGGGTCGAGGATTGCGATTTCATTACTGGCCATTGTGTGGGCCTCCTTACCAGTTGACGAGTGATGTGGCCGATCCGATTGCGCGATGGACGGAGTTGGATTCAGGTGTCGCTTGAAGTGGTTTCCTGTATTGGTTTTGTTTCCGTACGCAACTGTATGCGCAAGAGGGCACTTCGCGCAAGACTCTAATTTAGGGGTTGGAATGCGGATTGGCAACAGGGGACGATTTAGCCGTGGACTGGGCGGCAAAAAACTGCCGGAAGTGGGCATTTTTCAGGGGAAAATGCCATTTTTCGATCTGGCACCCCGCTCCAGCTGGGAGAAGGCCCCACGAAGGGCATTTTGCCCTGTATGCTGGAAAATGTGCCGGACAAAATTTTCACTCGTTCTCTGCGACCTTCTTCCCGGATGCTGGCGGTTTCTGGATTTTTCCTGAGGGGACCATCTCGCTGTGCCAGATGGCCTGGTTTCGCGGTGTCCCTCATCGCATCTGCTCTGTGGTTTGCGATGTTGAGCGGGTGTTCGCATCTGCGGCCGGGTGCGGCGGGCGGATCGGTGTATGTGACGGCCAAGCAGACCTATCTTCGCGACCGCGTGGCTGCCGTCTCCAACCGCACCGCGACGGTGGAGAACGGCCAGCGGCTCGACGTGCTGGAGCACGGACGGCGCTTCTACCGCGTGAAGACGGAGAAGGGCGAGATGGGCTGGATCGACGAGAAGGCCGTGGCGACGCAGGCGGTCTTCGACTCGTTCAAGGCGCTGGCCCAGACGCACAAGAACGATCCGGCGGTGGCGTCGGCGGTGGTGCGCGACGAGGTGAACCTGCACCTGAGGCCGGGCCGGGCAACCGAGACCTTCTACCGGCTGGCGGAGGGGGACAAGCTGCAACTGATCGAGCGGGCGACGCTGCCCAAGCCGGTGCCGGCGGGCGCGGCCCCGGTAAAGACGGCGGATGCGCAGGGAGTTGAGACCGTGCCTGCGATTGCGATGGAGGACTGGTGGCTGGCGCGCGATGCGAAAGGACGCGCGGGATGGCTGCTCTCGCACTATGTGGATGTGGATGCGCCCGACTCGCTGACGCGCTATGCCGAGGGACAGCGCTTCGTGGGTGCGTATGTATTGACCACGGTGCATGACGACGGCGCCCAGCAGGACAACAAAGACATTCCCATCTACCTGACCGTACTGTCACCTTATATAGCGGGGCTGCCATACGACTTCGACCAGGTGCGGGTCTTTACCTGGAACGTGAACATGCATCGGTATGAGACGGCGTACCGGGAGAAGAATGTAGAGGGCTATCTGCCGGTGACGATCAAGAGCAGCGTGGACCCGTACGGCAAGTCGGCGACCGCGCTGATGGAGCTGCCGACGTTTACTTATAAAGTTCTGGCCGCGGACGCAGGGACGGTGGTTCCCGATGCGACGACCGGAATGGTGACGCCTGGGAGACTGATTGAGAAGACCTATCGGCTGGAGGGGAACCTGGTGCGGCGGATTCAAGCGGCGGGTAGCGCGCCGGATGCGGAGGCGCATCCCGTGGTTGAAGTAAAGAAAACCGGCAAGGGGAAGAAGAAGTAAAGGGCAGTGGGCTGTAGCAAGTGTTAGAGCGTTTTCACCAATGGTGTAGAGTATCGCGCTGCGAACAAAATGCGGGGATTCTTCGCGATGCTCAGAATGACAAGCGATTTGGCGATGTTGATGACTCAGGCGTAGAAGGCGCGGATGGCGGCGACTACGGTTTGCTGCTCGTCGTCTCGGAGTTCGGGGTAGAGGGGCAGCGCCAGGACTTCGGCGGCGGCGCGTTCGGCGTGGGGGAAGTCTCCCGGCTTGTGGCCGAGATCTTTGAGCGCGGCTTGCAGGTGGATGGGGACGGGGTAGTAGATCTCGCTGCCGATCTGCTGGGCGGCGAGGTGGGCGCGTAGGGCGTCGCGGCGCGGGGCGCGGATGACGTACTGGTGGAAGACCGGCGTGGCGCGCGGATCGATGTAGGGGAGGACTACTCCGTCCTCTGTTGAGGCGTCTGAGGAAGCCCATTCGACGGCGAGGTTGGCTTCGCGGAAGAGCTGGTCGTAGCGGGCGGCGCGGGCGCGGCGCTGCTGGTTCCACTCGTCGAGGTGGCGGAGCTTGACGTTGAGGACAGCGGCCTGCAGTTCGTCGAGGCGGGAGTTCCAGCCGACCTCGTCGTGGTAGTAGCGGCGGGTCATTCCGTGTGCGCGCAGAGAGCGGGCTCGGCGGTCGATCTCTGCGCTGGAGGTGGTGACGAGGCCGGCGTCTCCAAAGGCGGAGAGATTTTTTGTGGGGTAGAAGCTGAAGGCTGCGGCGTCGCCGAGCGATCCGGCGGGACGGGCTGGCTGGCCGGGCGTGGTCTGGCTGGAGGAAGTCCAGGCTGCTCCGAAGGCCTGGGCGGCGTCTTCGATGAGGAGGAGGCCGGGATGGTCGCGCTGTAATGCAGTAAAGCCGTCCCAGTCGGCGCACTGGCCGTAGAGGTGGACGGGCAGGACCGCTTTGACGCTCTGGCCGGCGTGGCTGCGCAGGACTTCTGCGACCGACTCCGGCGAGAGGTTGAAGGTTTGTGGATCGATGTCCGCGAAGAGAGGGAGTGCCCCGACGCGCAGGATGGAACTGGCCGTGGCGAAGAAGCTGAAGGGGGTGGTAATGACAGCGTCCGGCTTGTTGCCGGAGCG
>DAIRTY010000184.1:0-4250 GCA_036803645.1 Acidobacteriaceae bacterium
GTATGAGTTCCTTGGTCATCGCAAGGTGTGGCGTTGGACGAAGGACCGGATGGAAGAGGCCTTAGCCGCAGGCATTGTGGTGCAGCCAAGTCCGGGTGCCATTCCAAGACTGAAACGGTACCTAGATGAGCAGGAAGGGCGACCGATCGATACTGTCTGGATGGATATTCCGCCGATCAACTCGCAGGCTCAGGAACGACTCGGTTATCCCACTCAAAAGCCTCTGGCACTACTAGATCGGATTGTGCGGGCCAGCACCAATGAAAACGACATTGTGCTGGATGCGTTTTGCGGGTGTGGGACGGCGCTGGTGGCGGCGCAGAATCTGAACCGGCAGTGGATTGGGATTGATGTTTCTCCGACGGCTTGCCGGGTGATGGCGAAGCGGCTGCGCGATGTTTGCCGGATACGCGAGGACGAGAACCTGTGGCTGCGCGGCAAGGGGTTTGTGGTGCGCGACCTGCCGTGGACGGAGAAGCAGTTGCGGACGATTCCACCGTTCGAGTTCGAGAACTGGGCGGTGATTGCGCTGGGCGGGATTCCGAACAAGACGCAGGTGGGGGACATGGGGATCGACGGGCGGATCTATCCGGTGGGTTCGGAGCCGAGCGCGAAGAAGGACGAGCAGCTCGACTTTATGGACGACTGGTACCCGGTGCAGGTGAAGCAGATGGACAAGGTGGGGCGGCCCGACATCGACAAGTTCGAGGCGGCGATGATGCGGGCGAAGCGGAAGAAGGGGTTCTTTGTGGGGTTCGACTTCAGCAGCGACGCGATGCTGGAGATTGGACGGTTCTTCCAGCGGGAACACATCTCGATTGTGGCTCTGACGGTGCGGGAGATTTTGGACGAGACGATTGCGGCACGGCTGGCGTGAAGCGCCTCGGTCTGCAACTCCCCATCGCCGCGGAATGACAAACAAAGGACGAAGTGCGGGAGTTATGTGGGAGAAAGGGTCGGGCGGTTGGGGAGGGGCGGGATTTGTCGGGATCCTTCGCGCTCGAAAGACGCGCTCAGGATGACAGCAAGAACTGACATTCGCACGTCCTTCGACTTCGCTCAGGGTGCGGAAGGACAAACAAAGGGCTGCGGAGTAATAAACAAAAGCCAGAACATACAAAGGAAGATGCTGAGGTGTGGCTTACTTCTTCAGCAGCCAGAGGATCGAGGCGTGGGGCTCGATGGATAGGCTTTCAACCGATTTGACCTTGTTGAGGGTCTTGCCAGTCCAGACGTCTTTGATATGGTATGTGGCGGCTTCGAGATTGTAGGCCTCGAAGCTGCTATCGAGCACAACCTGGCGCTCGCCGGTGTTGAAGAAGGCGAGGGCGATGGAGCCGTCGGGTGAATCCGCTGGCAGATCGGCGGTCCAGACGATCATGTCTCCGTCGTGCAACACCTGCCCGCTGCGGGTCGCGGTCTGGTCGATGCGGATAAGGTCTGGGTTGGTCAGCAGCTTGTAGGTTGCGTCGTCGAGCAGGGTGAGGTTGGCGCCCAGGATCAGCGGCGAACGCGCCATCGCCCACAGCGTGAGCATGGTCTGCTGCTCGGCGGGCGTGAGGCGCGTGCTGCGTGGACGCCCGTCGCCGGGTACGGGACGCAACTCGCCGAGAGGGAGCATGTCGGCGTCGGGCCAGTTGCCTGGTTTGGCGTACTGCGCCCATGCGGCGGCGGTGGCGAACTGGCTGGAGAGGCTGCGTGGGTAGGCCCCGTTATTGGGGTTGGCCCAGTAGTCCCAGATGTCGTCGGAGATGCGCCACATCTGGGCGAGCTGGCCAACCTCGGCGGCGTTGTCGAGCGAGGTGGGGCCGGGCGAGAGCGAGAGAACCATGGGGCGGTCGGTCTTGTCGATGGCGCGGCGGATCATGCGAATCTCGTCGGCCTTGTACGGGTGCGAGGAGATGCAGTCGACCTTGAGCAGGTCGACGCCCCAGGAGGCGTACTGGCTCAGAAGCGAGTCGTACCAGGCCTGGCCGGCGGCGTTGTTCTTGACACCCCAGTTGGTGGGGTCCCACGGACAGGCGTCGGTGGCGTCGGCTGCGTCGGTTGCATGAAAGGCGCTATTGGCGATGGGGAGGTTGTTTTCGACCGAGACCCGCGGGATGCCGCGCACGATGTGGATGCCAAATTTGAGTCCCTGGGAGTGGACCCAGTCGGCGAGCGGCTTGAAGCTGGCGGTCTTGAAGAAGAAGTGCAACGGCGTGCCGGTGATGGGGAGCTCGTCTTGGCCCAGGTTCGGGAGGTCAGGGCCTGCGGACGGGAAGCGCGCAGGCACGGGAACGTATCGGCCGTAGGAATCGATAGCATAGACCAGCGTGTCGGGCTTGGGACGGTCCTCGGGGTTGAAGAAGAACCAGCCCTCGTCGATGACGGCGTAGTTCCAGCCAAAGGACTTCAGTTGGTTGGCCTCGACCTTGACGTTGGCGCGAAACTGCTCCTCGGTGATGGTGAGTCCAAAGGCGTCCCAGCTATTCCAGCCCATCGGAGGCGTGACGGCGACCTTCGCCGCAGGGGCCGTCTGCGCGGTTGGCGACTGCGACTGCGTCCGTGCCGGTTGTGCGGCCAGTACCGAGATCAAGAGAAGACCTGCCCAGGAGACTTTCATTGCTGCCCTCACGTTCGTTCACGCGCGTCGCGTTGGTGGAAATTGGTTGCATCCAAGATACCGCGAGACGCGGCTGAGTGCATGGAGGGGTTGAAGGAGCAGCTTTCCTGCTTCACCAGTTCGATCTCGTCTCCGTCCGATCGAGAAATGCGATAGCCTCTGGTTGGATGATTATTTGCCAGAGCAGTGGACGTGGAGCAGATCGAATGAGTGGGCGCGGAGCGCGATGTGGCGCGGTGGTTGCCGCCGGAGCTGCGCTTGGGCTGGCTCTGCTCAGTGGGTGCGCGAGCCCTGGACCGCCGCAACCGCCGTCGCTGAAGCTGCCCGAGGTCGTCACAGGACTGACGGCGAGCCGCGTGGGAGACGCGGTGCGGCTGCACTGGACAACTCCATCGCGAACGACCGATAAGCTACTAATCGCAGAGCCGATTGAAGCGGAGATCTGCCGGGAGACTCTTGCTGCTGTGGCTCCAACCACTGCGGCAAAGGCTGGACAGAACGCGTCGCTGGGCTCTGCTCCAAGCGCGCGGAAGAGCGCGGTGACGGCTCCGTGTTCTCCGGTTGTGTTGCGGCAACGGGTGACGCCGGGCGCATCAGAAGCGGTAGATAGTCTCCCGGCGGAGTTGACGGCTGAACCTGCGCGGTTGCTTGCCTATCGGGTGCAACTGCGCAACGCGGCGGGGCGAACGGCGGGAGCTTCGGCGGCTGTCTTCGCATCTTCCGGACCTGCTCCGCATGCGGTTGAGGAGCTGCGCGGCAGAGCGACGAAGGCTGGCGTCGTTCTGGAGTGGAAGGCGGCGACTGGTGAGGCGCAGACGGTTGAGCTGGATCGCAACATCGTACAGTCTCCAACGGCAACAACAGCGGCAACTTCATCGGCAACGACAACTAAAGCGGATTCGGGCGCGGCATACAAGGGCGGATTGCCAGGTGCGGCGAAGGAGCCGTTGGAGTCGCGCTTCCGGGCTGGCGCCGCTGGCTCCAGCGCGGTGGATGCTGGCGGGACGGTTGATCGCACGGCGCAGATCGATCACTCGTATCGCTATACGGCCGAGCGGGTTCGCAGCGTGGTGCTGGGCGGGCAGAGGCTGGAGGTGCGCAGCGTGGCGTCGACCGAGATTCCGGTGGAGATGAAGGACGTGTTTCCACCAGAGGCTCCGTTGGGGCTGGTTGCTGTTCCAGGGTTTGCGGGCGCGGCTGAGGTGCAGGCCGGCGAACAGACGCAGCGGGCTGCGATCGACCTCTCCTGGGAACCGGACCTGGAGCCACGCGTGGCTGGATACAGGGTCTATCGGCGCGAATTGGACGGTGAGGCGACTGCGATCTGGCGACGCCTCAACTCGGAGCTTATGACGATGGCGGCGTATCGCGACCTGAGTGTAGTGGCGGGTCGAAGGTACGCCTATCGCGTGACGGCGGTGGATGCAACAGGCAACGAGTCTGCGCGGAGCGATGAGGTTGTGGAGACGGCTCCAGCGCGGTGATTTGCGGGTTGCTGAACGAGAGTCGCTGTTCCTTCGCCTTATATTTCCTTTCTCTTCTCCCCCTCCCCCTGCCATCCCCCCTTGCGGTGCATTGGTGCGTAAGTGGATTGTTATGTGGTGGCCACAGGGAAAACTTACATAGTGAAACATTTAGGAGCAAG
>DAIRTY010000185.1:0-4224 GCA_036803645.1 Acidobacteriaceae bacterium
AATCCGAAGGCGAAGATGTGGTGGCAGGAGCAGGTGCGACAGGCGATTGCGGCGGGAGCGGATGGATTCAAGGACGATGACGCGGAGGGGAACTTTATCGGCGATGTGAAGTTCGCCGATGGGACGGACGCGCGGTTGATGCGGAACCGCTATGCGGTGCTGTACAACAACGCGATGGAGGAGCTGATCCAGAAGGACCTGAAGGGGAATGGGGTGCTGTTCGCGAGGAGTGCTACGGTGGGCGCGAACGGAATTGGATTTCTGTGGGGCGGAGACAATGAGGCGAGCTTCTCGCCGCAGAACGGACTGCCGACGGTGGTGACGGCGGGGCTGGGCGCGGGGTTGAGCGGGATGCCGCTGTGGACGGCGGACCTGGGCGGATATGAGGCGACGGCGACGACTCCCGATGCGCGGCTGCTGGAGCGATGGACGGAGTACGCGGCGTTTTCGCCAGTGATGGAGGTGATGTCGAGCGCGAACATTGGGCCGTGGGATTTCGATCGGAATGCGGGAGGACATGCGGCGCTGGATGTCTATCGCAAGTACGCGGTGCTGAATATGAGTTTGTTTCCGTATCGCTACGCGGCGGCCGAGGAGGCGGCGCGGACGGGGATGCCGATGATGCGCGCGCTGGCGTTGCTGTATCAGGACGACGCGCGGGCGCGTGCGGCGAAGGATGAGTATCTCTTTGGGCCGGACTTTTTGGTTGCGCCTGTGATTGACGAGGGGACCGAGCGGACGGTGTATCTGCCGGCGGGCGAGTGGGTTGACTACTGGACGGGCGCGGAGATTGCGGGAGGGAAGGTGGTGGTGGCGGATGCGCCGTTGGATAGGATTCCGGTGTGGGCGAGGGCGGGGGCGGTGATTGCGAAGATTCCAGAGGACGTGATGACGCTGGTGCCAGAGAAGGAGAGCGGGAATACCAAGGTGAAGTCGCTGGACGACCGGCGAGTGTATGAGGTGATCGGCGGCGGGGAAGGCGAGATTGGTTCAGGAGGTACAAGGATTACGGACTTTGAGCGGCGGGTGGTGGTGCGGGGGGCGAAGTCGCTGAAGATCAGCGGAGGCCCGGCGGCGCGGGTGATTGTGCGCTGGAGGTTTGGGACGGTGGCGAAAGCTAAGGTGAATGGGGTTGAGGTGAAGGCGCAGACGGGAGCGGATGGGCCGTCGGTGGAGTTCGACTATGCGGCGGAGAGTTTGGTGGAGTGGGAGTAAGAACAGGGTTCAGAGATCAGTTGTCAGTTGCAAAGTGGGGCGGGGGCGGATAGGATGCAAGCTAGAAACCGGCCTGCAAAGCAGGTGCGGGGGACAACGCTGGTTGAACCAACATTGAATTAAAAGGGGTCCTGCTCGTATATATGGCTCGGTGTGCTGTCCGCCAGTTCGGAACGCCTAAAGAGCCACGGCAGGGTTCCGCCGTCTAAGGACGGGTTCACCAGCACTTCTCCCCACGGCCCCGCGGGTCGGTTTTCTATTGCTTGAGGTCCTTGGCGTGAGTGTGGCGTTCGGCAGAGAAGGTGCGTGCTCGCGCAGATTGGCAATGTGATCTTCCGCGGAAAAGAACAAGCAAAAGAAAATGCGGGGATTCTTCGCTGCGCTCAGAATGACAAATCATAAAAAAATGACAAATCAGTAAGTGTTGATGCGCTCCCACTGAAAGCGCATGGATGCGACTTAAATGCTGAGTGGGAAGGGTGTTGGCGATGCCGTCTAAGAACATGTTGCGCAAGGGAGGCCGGCGGCGGTCGGTGATGGCCGAGTACAGGGCCACGCGGGGGGTGGAGGCGGAGCCGGAGGTTGTGGTGCCGGTACTCGACCTGGACGAGGAGACGGAGATCGAGGACGGGGTGCGGAGCTTTGTGGCTTCGGCTGCGGCGGCGGGGATGCGGCTGGATGCTTACCTGGCGCAGGCGATTCCGGAGATCAGCAGGGCCCGGGTGCAGATGCTGATTGAGGCGGGACAGGTGCGCGTGGATGGCGCGGCGGCGAAGAGCAAGCAGAAGATGAGCGGCGGCGAGGCGATCGAGATCGAGGGTGAGCCGCATCCGGCGCCGCTGCACGCGACTGCCGAAGAGATTCCTCTGGACATTCTGTATGAGGACAAGTACCTCGCCGTGGTGAACAAGCCGGCGGGGATGATGGTTCACGCGGGGGCGGGCGTGACCGACGACGCGCGCAATCGGGGGACGCTGGTGAACGCGCTGCTATTCCATATGGCGAAGCTGTCGGATGTGGGCGGCGAGCTGCGGCCGGGGATCGTGCATCGACTGGACAAGCAGACCAGCGGGGCGATTGTGGTGGCCAAGGACGACGTGACGCATCGCAAGCTGGGTGAGATGTTCTCTACGCGGCGCGTGGCGAAGACCTACATCGCGCTGCTGCATGGGGCGCTCAAGCAGGACACGGTGACGGTGAACCTGCCCATTGCGCGGGACGTGGTGCGGCGGACGCGGATGACGACACGGCGCGCGGATGGGCGCACTGCGGTGTCGCACTTCACAGTGTTGGAGCGGCTGGCGACGCGCTACGGCGCGTTCACGCTGGTGGAGGTGCGGATCGAGACGGGACGGACGCATCAGATCCGCGTTCATGCTCAGTCGCTGGGGCATCCTGTGGTGGGCGATACGCTTTACGGCGCACCGCGCGTGATGCAGTTGGTTGACAGGCGAGAAGCAGATTCCTCCGCTGCGCTGCGGAATGACAAGCCAAAACTGCGGAATGACAAGCAAGACGGGAGCGTTGGGCTGGAGCGGAACTTTCTCCATGCGGCGCATCTGGAGTTTGCTCATCCGCAGACGGGCAAGATGGTGGCGGTGGATGCTCCGCTGCCTGCGGAGTTGGTGGAGTTTTTGGCGCTGCTGAGGACGGAGCGTGTGTGATTTGGGTAGAATCATGCAAGTGAATCCATTGAAGAGAACAAACGAAATCGGCTGCGGTGTTGCGGGTTACAGGAAGCTGCTCCTGGTTGTGTGCGCGGGGATGGCCCTGACGGTTGCGGTTCCATTGGCGTGGGGACAATCGGCGACGACGGCACCAGCGCAGTCGGCGGCTGCGCTGGATGCGGCGACTCCGACGCTCAAGGTGCAGGCCAACGAGGTGGACCTGGTCTTTACCGTGACGGACAAGAACGGGAAGTTCATCAACGGGCTGAACCAGTCGAGCTTTGGGCTGCTGGATGACGGACGGCCACCAGAGTCTGTGCTGCACTTCTACTCGCAGACGAACCTGCCTTTGCGGGTGGGGATCATGCTGGATACGAGCAGCTCGATCCGGCAGCGGTTCCAGTTCGAGCAGGACTCGGCGATCACGTTTTTGTTGCAGGTGCTGCACCGGAACGACCGCGCGTACGTGGAGGGGTTCGACGTTCAGACGGACACGGAGCAGGGATTTTCCAACAACATCGACCTGCTGAGCCAGGGAATCCACAAACTGCGACCGGGCGGCGGGACAGCACTGTTCGACGCGCTCTACTCAGCGTGCAAGGACCAGATGTTGACGCTGCGCGAGGATGGGCCAGTGCGCAAGGCGATCGTTCTGGTGTCTGACGGCGACGACAACTACAGCCACGCGCTGGAGACGGACGCGATCAAAGAGTGCCAGCGGGCGGACACGATTGTGTATGCGATCAGCACCAATGTGAGCCCGAGCCGGGACAAGGGCGACGATGTGCTGAAACAGATCGCGGAGACGACCGGCGGGCAGGCCTTCTATCCGGTGAAGATCGAGGATGTGGCGCTGGGCTTCATCAGCATCGAGCAGGAGCTTCGCAGCCAGTACCTGCTGGAGTACCGGCCGGCGAACTTCAAGCAGGATGGATCGTTCCGCACGATCTATCTGCACGCGCTCGACTCGAAGTACCACGTGCGGGCGCATACGGGCTACTTCGCGCCAAAAGCGGCGGAGTAGAGCGGCTGAGCGATTCGCTACCTAGTTACCCCCCCCCCACGGGGCAATAGCGTAACGTATTCAAAAGATGCTGTTTAATCTCGCGCTAAGCGCGTGAGACGTATAAAAGGCGAAGATCTGTCTGATTGCTGCTGCGTCGGTCATTCGGATATTTCCTTTGTGTGCGAAAAAGTATCAAAGTATTCAAAACAGGCATGTTAAGTCTGGACTTGTCTGGATCAGGTCTGGACTTGGTGGAGACGGTTGAGGGTTAAAAGCGAAGACCCGGCGGTTGGCCGGGTCTGTTTGGTTTTGCTTACTGATTTAATTATACGGGAT
>DAIRTY010000186.1:0-4183 GCA_036803645.1 Acidobacteriaceae bacterium
GTTCTGCTCCGGGTCCAGAACCTCCAGCAGCGCGCTCGCCGGATCGCCGCGGAAGTCCCGCCCCAGCTTGTCCACCTCGTCCAGCATGAACACAGGGTCGTTGGTTTCGATCCGCTTCAAATTCTGGATCACCTGCCCCGGCAACGCGCCGATGTACGTCCGTCTGTGTCCGCGCAGCTCCGCCTCATCGTGCATTCCGCCCAGCGAGATGCGCGCAAACTTCCGTCCCAGCGCCCGTGCCACGCTCCGCCCCAAGCTCGTCTTGCCCACGCCTGGAGGCCCCACAAAGCACAGAATCGGCCCCTTCATGTCCGGCTTCAAGCGTCGCACGGAGAGATAGTCCAGAATCCGGTCCTTCACCTTCTTCAACCCGTAGTGATCCGCGTCCAGAATCTCCTTGGCCTTGAGAATGTCCACCTCGCCCGCCGAAGACTTCGACCACGGAAGCACCGCCAGCCACTCAATGTAATTCCGCGTCAGCGAGTAGTCCGCCGCCATCGCATTCATTCGGCTCAACCGGGCCAGCTCCTTCAGCGCGTCCTTCTTGGTCTCCTCCGGCATTCCCGCCGCTTCAATCTTCTCCTTCAGCTCCGCAATGTCCTTCTGCGTCTCGTCCAGGTCGCCCAGCTCCTTCTGGATCGCCTTCAACTGCTCGCGCAGATAGTAGTCCCGCTGCGACGACTGCACCGAATCCTGCACCTCCGTCTGGATCTTGTTGCGCAACTGCTGCACCTCAATCTCCTTCGCCAGGTGATTGTTGATCCGCTCCAATCGCGCAGAGATGTCCGGCGTCTCCAGCAGCTCCTGCTTGTCCGTCGTGGTCAGGAATGGCAGCGACGACGCAATAAAATCCGCCAGCCGCCCCGGCTCCTCGATGTTGATCGCAATCGTCTGCAGATCGTCCGACAGCGTCGGCGACGAGCTCACAATCTGCTGGAACTGGCTCACCACATTGCGCTGCAACGCCTCCGTCTCGGGCGACGCCACAGGCTCAATCTCCTCCACCGTCTCGCACTCCGCAGTCATAAACGGACTGACCTGAGTAAACTCCCCCAGCCGCACCCGCTCATTGCCCTCGGTAAAGACAAACAGGCTCTGGTTCGGCATCTTCACCACTTTATGCACCGTCGCGCGCGTCCCAATGTGGTGCAGATCCGCCCCCTCGGGCACATCCTGCCGCGCGTCGCGCTGCGCAACCACCAGAATCGTCTTCTCCTCGCCCAGCGACTGGATCAACAGGATCGAACTCTCCCGCCCCACAGTCAATGGCAGAACCGCATGGGGAAACAGAACCGTGTCCCGCACCGGAAGTACCGGAATCGCCCGCCCCGCGCTCACAACCGCCGCCGACTCCTCTTCAGTTTTTGCCGCCCTTGGCTTGATTACGCTTACAAATTCACTTGGCATGGAATATCCTTGAGTGCCTTTATATCAGATTTCCTTCATTGGATGCGTCAACAATCCAGAAAGTCGCACCCCAATCCCCACAACCCGCGCTCCACTGCCTCAACACTCAGTTGGATGCTCGCTTGCACCTCAACGTCATAGGCGCAACCGGCCCTCCCCTTCAACCCGCGCGTCCGTCGCTCATCGTGGATTACCTATTCCTCATAAGCCACTTACGCCGCGACGTATCGCCCAAGCTCCTTCACCATCTCGCAATGCCGCCCCAATCCAGCCAGCGCCGCATCCATCTGGCTGGCCGATTCAAACCGCAGATCGACGAAGAACACATACTCCCACGGCATTCCAGGAACCGGCCGCGACTCGATCTTGGTCAGGTTCACCCCCGCCCGCGCAAACTCCTCCAGCGCCACCACCAACGTCCCCGGCTGGTGCAGCACAATGAACGCGAGGCTCGCCTTGTTCGCTCCGGCCTCCGCCTCCCATCCGCGCTCCCGCACCAACAAATGAAAGCGCGTGTAGTTCTCCGCATGGTCCTCAATCCCCGACACCAGCACCTCGCCGCCGTACTGCCGAGCCGCCAACTCCGGCGCAATCCCCGCCGTATCGCTGGCTCCCATCAATATCACCTGCTTCACGCTTCCTGCCGTATCGTAGTAGTTCACCGCCTCAATCTCGGGATGCGCCGCAAACCAGCGCCTGCACTGCGACAGCGCCACCGGGTGCGACATCGCCCGCCGCACATCTTCCAGCTTCACCCCGGGCCGCGCAATCAGGTTATGCCGCACCCGCAACAGGCTCTCCCGCGCAATCCGCACCGGCTCGGCCAGCAGCAGATCGTAGTGCTCCGCCACCGACCCATGCAGGCTGTTCTCGATCGGCAGCACCGCCCCATCCACCTCGCAGCCCACCACCCGCTCGAAGACCTCGGCCGACAGGTTGCACGCCGCAATCTCCACCTCGCCGCCCGCGTCCGCCAGCATCTCCAGTGCAGCCATGTGGCTGTTCGATCCCAACTCGCCCTGTATCGCAATCCTCACTTAAACCCCCCCAAAATCATCGTCTCGCAACCGCACTTGGCAACCTCTTCCCGGTAACTCGCAACTTATCACATGACGGCCCGGGGTTGGTCTTTCCACTCCAACCGCAGAAAACATCGTCGCGCAGTTCGCGGGAGAATAAAGTTCTCAGGAGAATAAATCAATGCTTTGGACGATCACCATCATTCTGCTCCTACTCTGGCTGGTTGGCTTCATCGGATTTCATGTCTTCGGCGCATGGATTCATCTCCTCCTCCTGCTCGCCGTCATCGTACTCGTCTTCAACCTGCTCTCAGGTCGGCGCGCACTGTAAATATTTTCACCATTGCAAGAGAGATTGTCATTCTGACCCTGGCCCTGAGCGATGTCGAAGGGGAGGGGAAGAATTCCCGCATCGAATTCAAAGCGCGACACCCCGCAGAAAAACACAGGAGCACTTCCATGAATCGTGACACCGCAGAAGGAAAGTTCGACCAGCTAAAAGGCAAGGCAAAGCAGTCTATCGGCGAAGCTCTCGGCAACGACAAGCTTGCCAACTCAGGCACCGCCGATCAGGTCAAAGGTGCGGCAAAAGAGGTCTGGGGAAACGCGAAGGACACCTTCCACGCGGTCGCCGACGACGCCCACGCATGTTGCACCGCAAAGCATGGCGAAGCCAAACAGCAAGCCGCCGATCGAGCCCATGACGTTCGCGAAAAGATCACATCAACCGCGCAGAACGTCAAGGACGCAGTCAGCGCCAAGGCCGAAGCCATCCAGCGCGAGCACAGGCACACGGCATAATTGAACGCCGTCATTCCGGCCGGAGTCATCCTTCGTCACGGTGTGGAGGAACCCACGCATTTGCTGTTGCATCCCTTCTCCAAAGAGGGTTCGCCCCGTGCGGACCCTCTTATTTGTGCAGCAGTACGTCTGCCGCGAAGAACCCGAAGAACACCACCGAGATCACCCCATTCAGCGTAAAGAACGCCGCATTCATTCGTCGCAGGTCGCGCGGCGAAATAATGCTGTGCTCGTATATCAATAGCGCCGCAACCACTGCAACCCCCGCCCACGCCAGTCCTCCCAACGCGAACAGCCACACCAGCCACACCAGCAGGCACACCATCCCCACGTGCATCGCGCGCGCCAGCCAGAACGCCCGCGTCAGCCCAAAAGCCTGCGGCACGCTCTTCAGCCCCGCCGCGCGATCGAACTCAAAGTCCTGGCACGCGTACAGCACGTCGAAGCCTCCAACCCACAGCAGCACCGCCGCCGTCAGCACCGTGATCCGCCAATCCAGCGTGCCGCGCACCGCAATCCACGCCGCCGACGGCGCAATCCCCAGCGCCAGTCCCAGCACCACATGCGACCACCGCATCACACGCTTCATATAGCTGTACGCCAGCAGAACCGCCAGCGTGGGCAACGCCAACTCCAGCGTCAGCCGGTTCAACATCGCCGCGCCCAGCACAAATACCGCCGCCGACACCACCACAAATCCCGCAACGAATCCCGCGCTCAACTTCCCCGCCGCCAGCGCGCGCATCTTCGTTCGCGGATTCGCCGCATCCAGTCGCGCATCCACCAGCCGGTTGAAGGCCATCGCCGCCGACCGCGCCGACACCATGCACAGCACAATCCACCCCAGCACCGCGGGCCGCGGCCAGCCTCCCGCCGCCAGCACCGCCCCGGTCAGCGCAAACGGCAGCGCAAAGATCGAGTGCTCCCACTTGATCGTCTCCAGCGTCAGCCGCGCA
>DAIRTY010000187.1:0-2258 GCA_036803645.1 Acidobacteriaceae bacterium
GGCGCTGGCGCAGACAGCGCGCGAGGGAGATGTGATTCTGACGCTGGGGGCGGGCAGCGTCTCGCAGGCGAGTGGGATGCTGTTGGAAGCGCTGGGCGCTGCGAAGATGGCCAGATAGCACAGCCGGCAGTGCTAGGATTGGCGAATGCAGAACGCATCGGCGACAGGCCGTGTGCTGATAGCGGCTACGTTTTTGTCGTTGAGCGTGCTGACACGGCTTGTTGCGACTCAATCAATCGCAGCGCAGACGGCGACGACAGCCTCGGCACAAGCGCCGCCAACTGAGCAGGCGGCGATGCCGCAGTGGCAGATTGCGGCGGGCGGCAGGATGGAGTTCGAAGCTGCCACCGTTCGGAAGGATGTATCCGGCAAGTTCAAGGCGCCCAGCTTTGCATTGAGCGCCGACGACGGCTGGTCTCCTGCCGACGGAAACTTCCACGCCGACTTTTCACTGATGGTCTACATCCAGTTTGCATACAAACTGTGGCTTACGCCGGAGGAGACACGGCCTCTGTTCGCCAGTCTGCCTAAGTGGGTGTTGTCGGACACCTACGAGATTCAGGCGCGGGCGGCGGGCAAGCCGAGCAAAGACCAGATGCGGCTGATGATGCAAACTCTGCTGGCGGAGCGCTTCGGATTGAAGGTCCACTTTGAGAGCCGGCAGCTTTCTGTGTACAACCTGACTCTGATCAAGCCGGGAACGATGGGGCCCAGGCTGCGTCCGCACGCACCCTCCTGCGAGGGCGGCCAGGCAGCCAAACGTTCGCCAGCCACAACACAGCCCGCCAAAGGCGCGTCCACAGAGGACATCTTTCCGCCACACTGTCTGGACCAGGCGCTGATGACAATTCCCAAGCCGAACCATGTCAAGTTGACCGGGACACGCAATACGACGATGTCGTTGATCGCTACGTATCTTTCTTCGATCGGAGAGTTGGACCGCCCGGTGGTGGATGAGACCGGGCTTCACGGGAGGGTTGATTTCTCCCTCGAGTTCACTCCAGATTCGAATCTGCCTGTGCCCACCGGCGTGGAGACCGAGACTGACTCGCGGGTGACAACGTTCAAGGAGGCGCTGCAGGTGCAACTCGGGCTGAAGCTGGTGTCCGCGAAGGCTGCGCTGGACGTTCTGGTGGTCGATCACGTGGAGAGGCCGCCGGAGAATTAGGGCGTGTTCGGTAATGGTGTAGTCCGTCGTGGAGCGAGCAAAAGCAGATTCCTCCGCTGCGCTGCGGAATGACAAACAAAATGGGTCTATAGCAATTCTGAAAGTGCTCTAACAGCGGAGTGCGCATTGAGCGGCAGGCTGCGCTGCCGGAGATGGCTGGATCGAAGGTTCGCGGGCGGGTTGCTGAGTGGGTACGGGGGTGAGATTAATGTGCGGGTGGGGACGCGGGAGAGGGATATGATGGGGTCTGGCGGTTCCTCGCGACCCTTGCTCAAGGTTTGCGATCAGGCAATCTATTTTCGAGGGCTGACACGGCGGTGCTGGATGCGCCGGAGGCGGATCGCGCCCGCGCGGAGGCACGATTTGCAGGGGAAAGACGGCGAGCGGCGGTGACCGAGATGCCACTGCGGCGCGATGCCTCCTATGCCAACAATTATGACGACGGGCCCGACTCCTCCGCGGACGACGAGTTCGAGCGGCATCCGCAGCGGCCGCGAGTTCACCTGAGCTTCCACGGCGGGCTGGCGCCAAAGTCGCTGTGGGGGCGGATTGCCATGGGCTGCGTGCTTCTGCTGCTGATCGGGGCGGGCGTTGCAGCCCTGCTGGCGGTGCGCAACTATCTGCTGCACGATGAGCATTTTTTGGTTCAAAGTTCGGAGTCGATCCAGATTGCTGGCAACAGCCGGCTGAGCCGCGCGCAACTGCTCAGCGTCTTCGGCGAGGACGTGGAGCGCAACATCTTCAACATCCCGCTGGCCCAGCGGCGCACCGAGCTGGAGAGACTGCCCTGGGTAGAGCACGCCACGGTGATGCGGCTGCTGCCCAACCGCGTGCGGGTGGCGATTGTGGAGCGGACGCCGGTGGCGTTTGTGCGCCAGGGAACGGAGATCGGACTGGTGGATGCCCACGGCGTGCTGCTGAATCTGCCTGGGCCGGATATGCCGGGGCCGAGTTTGGAAGACGCGGGCGGGCAGCAGAACGCGGCGGCGACTGCGCAGTACTCGTTTCCGGTGCTGACGGGGATCTCGGCTGAGGACCCGCTGTCGACGCGCGCGGCGCGGATGAAGATCTACATGGATTTTGTCGCGGC
>DAIRTY010000187.1:2358-4149 GCA_036803645.1 Acidobacteriaceae bacterium
TATCGCCAGTATGAGCAGCACCTGGCGGAGTGGCGCGCGCAGTATCCCAGGCTGGCGTCGGTGGACTTGCGCTATGAGCGGCAGGTGGTGCTGGAGATGCAGCCCGGCACGGCTGCCGCGGCTGGCGATGCAGTCAGCGCCGCGGCGGCTTCAGATGCAGCGACAGCGGCAGGCGCTGCGGCACCGGTAACTGCGTCCACTGAATCCAGCGGCGCTGACAAGGCGAAAGACAATACAAAGCCGCAGACGCAGAAGGCCGCGGCCACTGCGAAGAGTCCTGCTGCCGCCGCGAAGGCGAAGCGCCCGGTTGCAACGAAGTGGACGACCGGCAAAGTTGCGGGCAAGCCGTCCGCCTCCGCCGAGCAGGGGGCGCCGAGATGAATCCCCGGCAGGAGAACCTGATCACAGTGCTGGACGCGGGCAGCAGCAAGATCTGCGTTCTGGTGGCGGAGCTGCAGGATGGCGTGCTGCGCTATCGCGGCCACGGGATTGAGCCCGCGTGCGGAATGAGGAAGGGGCTGATCGCGGAACTGGGCCCCGCAGCCGCGGCGATCAACCGCGCCGCGCAGGCGGCGGAGCGGGTGGCGCGCACAGACATCGAAGACGTTGTGGTCGGCATCGGGGGAACGCATGTGCGCGGAGTGAACAGCCGCGGGGGAATCTCGCTGGGCAGCCGGATGCGCGAGATCACACGCGAGGAGGTGCGGGCCGCGGTGGACCGCGCTCGCTCGGTGGCGTTGCCGCCGGACCGCGAGGTGCTGCACCTGTTGCCGCAGGAGTTCATCCTGGACGACCAGGCGGGGATCCACGACCCGATTGGGATGGTGGGCAACAAGCTGGAGGTGAACCTGCATCTGTCGACCTGCTCGGGCGGCGTGGCGCAGAGCGTGGTGACGTGCGCCAACCGCGCGGGGCTCGAGGTTGGAGACACAATCTTCGAGGGCATCGCGGCGGCGGAGGCGGTGCTGTCGGCGGACGAGCGCGAACTGGGCGTCTGCCTGGCCGACATTGGCTCCAGCACCACGGAGCTGGCGGTCTACTTCGAGGGCTCGATCGCGCACACGGCGGTGCTGCCCATCGGCGGCGACCACTTTACCAACGATCTTGCCGTGGGGCTGCACGTCTCGGTGGAAGAGGCGGAACAGTTGAAGCGGGAGTATGGAAACTGCGTGGTGACGGCGGTGCCGCAGTCGAACGAGATCGAGATTGGCTCGAACCTGGCCGCCGGCTCTCTCAGCGGCGATGGGCCGCCCACGCGGCTGGTGCGGCAGAGATTTCTGGCCGAGGTGCTGGAGCCGCGCGCGCGCGAGCTGTTCACCATGCTGCGCGACAACCTGCGCCAGGGTGGCGTTCTGGAGGCGCTCGGCGCGGGATGCGTGCTGACCGGCGGCGGAGCGCAACTGCCTGGACTGCTGGACAACGCGGAGAGCCTGCTGCGCGTGCCCACGCGGGTTGGCTCGCCGGTGCCGCTGTCGCGGATGCCGCCGGAGCTGGCGCGGCCGGAGTTCGCCGTCGCCATCGGAATGCTGCTGTACACCCACCGCACCCAGGTTCGCCGCGCCAGCGAAGAGCAGGGGCTGCGCGCCAAGATCAAGGCCATCTTCGCGGGAAGCTATTAGAGCATTTTCACCAATGGTGTAGACCATTGTTGAGCAAGCAAAAGCAGATTCCTCCGCTTCGCTACGGAATGACAATCCATCAATAACTCAGGGATTCCGCCGCTCAGCGGACGAAGCCCTTGTCACGAATCAGCGCGACGACGGCGGCAAGCGCGGCGGCCCACTCCTTCCA
>DAIRTY010000188.1:0-4136 GCA_036803645.1 Acidobacteriaceae bacterium
AATCCGCACTTACTACCACCGTTGGTTAGTGCTGCTCCGCAATCGCCTGCGGCAGCTTCTCGTAGATCCCACCGAACCCGCCATTCGACAGGATCGCCACCACGTCGCCCGCGCGCAGCTCCGGCGCAATCGCCGCAACGATCGCGTCCGCGTCCGCATACACCGCCGACTCCAGCCCGCGAGCGCGCAACGCCTTCACCACGTTCTCCGGATGCAGCCGCTCGCCCGCCGGAATTGCCTCCGACTTGAAAATCTCCGCCAACACGCTGCGGTCGGCCAGCGCAAGGCTCTCCACCAACTCGTGCTCAAATACATTCCGCCGCAGCGTATTCGACCGAGGCTCCAGCACAGCCCAAAGTCGCCGTGCCGGATAAGCCGTGCGCAGCGCGCGCAACGTCTCGCGGATCGCCGTCGGATGGTGCGCGAAGTCCTCGATGATCGTTACGCCGTGTACTTCCGCACGCACTTCGAGCCGCCGCTTCACCGAGCGGAACGTCGCCAGCGCCTCCACAATCGCCGCCACCGGAACCCCTTGTCCCGCCGCCAGCGCCGCCGCCGCCGTCGCATTCAGCGCATTGTGTTCGCCCGCCATCGGCAGCCGCAGCTCGGCAAACCGCTCGCCCCCGCGCTCGAGCGTCCAGCGCGACTTCGCCCCTTCATGCCGCAGTTCCGTCAGCCGCCAATGCGACTCCGCCCGGAATCCGTACCGCTCCACCTCGCAGAACGCCCGCGCCACGCACTCGCTCACGTTCTCGCTGCCATCGAAGGCCACCAGCCGACCGCGCCGTGGGATCAGGTTCACCAGCCGCTTGAACGCCGTCTTCACGGCAGCGAGATCGACATAGATGTCCGCGTGGTCGAACTCCACATGGGTCAGAATCGCCGCGTCGGGAAAGTAGTGCAGGAACTTCGGCCCCTTGTCGAAGAACGCCGTATCGTACTCATCGCCTTCGAGCAGGAACGGCTGCCGAACCCCCGCGATCTCAGGCCGCACCATGAAGCTCGTGCCAAAGTTCTCCGCCACACCGCCGATCAAAAACGACGGAGCGAATCGCGCCGCATCTTTGCTGTTTCCTGTTCCCTGTTCCCTGTTCCCTGCCACTTCATAGATCCATGCCAACATGCTGGTCGTGGTCGTCTTGCCATGCGTGCCGGCCACCACCAGCGACTCGCGCCCCGCCAGAAACTCGTCGTGCAGCACCGCCGCCATCGACGTAAACGGAATGCGCGCATCCAGCACAAACTCCAGCTCGACGTTGCCCCGCGAGATCGCATTGCCCACGATTACCAGGTCCGGTCGCGGATCGAGGTTCGCCTCCGCATAAGGCTGCATCAACGGAATCCCCAGCCCAGCCAGCACATCGCTCATCGGCGGATACGCCGCCGCATCCGAGCCCGTAATCCTGTGCCCCCGCGCCTGCAGCATCCCCGCCAGCGACGCCATCGCCGTCCCGCAGATGCCAATCAAATGTATATGCTTTGAACCCTGATTTGTCTTTGTCATCGTCTCTTACAAGACTAGACCGCAACCGCCGCTTCCAGAAACTCCATCCGCGGACTTCCCGCCTCTTCCAGCTCCAGCCGCACGCGAACGCCTAGCGGCACCGTAAGATTCGCCCCATCCACATGCCCAGACCGCAGCCCGATCGCCACCGGCCCCGCGAAATCCGCGAGCGCATGAAGGATCGCAGCCTCCAGCCATATCTCTTCCTCCGGCTCGACGCACTGCCGCATGTCGCCGAAGACGATTCCGCTCACATGCTCCAGCAGCCTCGCGTAGCGCAGATGCAGTAGCATCCGGTCCCACTGATAGGGCTTCGTCCCAATGTCCTCTAGATATAAAATTCGCGGTTCTTCGGCGCTCGCAGGCAATGCGGCGTACGGCGTGCCCAGCCCTTCGGCCAGGATCGAAAGACATCCGCCCGCCAGCGTCCCTTCAGCAGTACCCGCGCGCAGCACGCGCAGCCCATCGCTCGCCGTCAGCGACCAACCCGCGTCGCCGCCCATCGCGTGAGTCCAGCTTGCGCGATCAAAGCCCTCCGCCCGCGCAAAGTCCGCCGCCACCATCGGCCCATAGAACGTCACCAGCCCCGCCTCGCGCGCCAGCCACACATGCAGCGAGGTGTGGTCGCTGTATCCCACAAAGACCTTCGGGTTGGCGCGGATCAGCTCCGCATCCAGATGCGGCAGCAACTCCGCCGAGCCCCACCCTCCCCGCGTACACACAATCCCATCGATCTCCGCGTCCGCGAACGCCGCATGAAGGTCCGCAACCCGCTGCTCCACCGTCCCCGCATAATAGAGCGGTCCGCGGTCGAGAGCATGAGGCAACAGCACAGTCTTATATCCAAGCCCATGCAGGCAATCCATCCCCGCCTGCACCAGCTCCGGCTTCGGTGTGCTGGCCGGTGACAGCACAGCCAGCGTTGCTCCGGCCCGCAGCGCTACAGGCCTCACCCTCGAGCGTGCCGCCGCGCTCAAATCACCACCGCCGCATCCACCTGAAACGCCTCGCCCCGGCACACAATCTCCGCCGGCCCGGTCAGCCGCATCGCTGCGTCGTTCGCCGGCCACACCGTCTGCTGCGAACCACCCTCGGCCAGCGCGGTCAGCTCGCGATTCACGCCGCGCAACGCCATCGCCGCCGCCGAGGCCGCGCACGTCCCCGTGCCCGAAGACATCGTCGGTCCGCACCCGCGCTCGTAGATCCGAAACGCAATCTCGCCCGCCGCGCGCACCTGCACAAATTCCACGTTTGTCCCCTGCGCAAACAGCGGACTCGCGCTGATCTTCGCGCCCAGCGCCTGCCACGTCATCCCGTGCGCGCCAAAATCCTCCCGCTCCACAAACAGAACGAAGTGAGGATTCCCCACGTTCACCACAGCCCCATCCACCGCGCCCACGCCCGGCAGCTCAATCGTCCGCGCCGCAACCCGCGGAACGCCCATCCCGGTCTCAATCCGGTACACGGGATCGTTCGCCTCGATCACGCGGCACGTCCGCACTCCGCCCAGCGTGCCTATCGCAACGCTCTGGAGACCTTCGCTCTTCGCCAGCCACGCGGCCACGCAACGCGTTCCATTGCCCGATAGTTCCGCCTCGCTGCCATCCGCGTTGAAGAGGCGCAGAAAAAATTCCCCGCCAGCGCGCCGGGCGGGTTCGCGATCCAGAAACTCGATCCCATCCGCGCCAATGCTGCTGTTCCGCGAGCACAACCTCCGCGCCAGCGCCGTATGAGCGCCGCAAGCCGCCGCCTCCTCCACAATCAGGAAGTCGTTGCCGCACGCATGTGCCTTCACAAAATGGATCATCGCTCTCCTATGGCGTATTCACAATCTCTGTACTGCGGGTAAGTATTGTCATTCTGACCCTGAGCTTGCCGAAGGGGAAGAATCCCCGCATTTTGATCGTGGCGCGATCCACTACCAATCCACCAAGATGCATCAGTCCTCCTCGTCGTCGCTGAACGCAACCACCTTGTCCGCCGCGTCGCCCGCCGCCAGTTCGGCCAGCAGTCGTTTATGTTTCAACTTGCTCGCTGAAATAGTAAACGTCACCCGCTCCAGCTCGCCCAGCCTGTCCCTCTTCGTAACGTTCAGCCGCAGATGTTCGCGGTCCAGCACCGCCAGAATCGCCGCAAACATCTGCTTCTCGTCGCTCCCGCGCACCTCGTACAGCATCGGGAAGCGCTTCCATCCCGACCGCGTCTCCAGCAGTCCAACAAGCCGCAGCGCAACCAGCACAATCGCCGTAGCGATCGCCGCCTCCACATACAGACCCGCCCCGCACGCCATCCCGATCGATGCCACCACAAACACCGTCGCCGCGCTGGTCAGCCCCAGCACCCGGTTCCTCGTATGCAGGATCAGCCCCGCGCCCAGGAACCCGATCCCCTGCACGATGTTCGACGCCACGCGACTCTTGTCCGTAATCCCCGGCCCGGCCAGCACGCCCGAAAGCACCGTAAACAGCGCGCATCCCATGCACAGCAGCATGTTGGTGCGCAGCCCCGACGCCTTGTGCCGCCACTCGCGCTCCACCCCGATCAGGCCGCCCATCGTGCATGCCATCAGAAGGCGCGTGGTGGCCCCTTGTGAGAACGCCATCTGTTCAATCGTGCTGAAGTGAATCGGTAA
>DAIRTY010000189.1:0-4081 GCA_036803645.1 Acidobacteriaceae bacterium
TCCTGGAGAGCCAGCCGAATCTCTTCATCAAGCAGGCCGAGGTGGTGGACCTCGAAGTACAGGGAGCAGGGAACAGGGAACAGGGAACAGAAAGTGCGCGAAGGGTCAGCGGGGTAAAGCTGCGCGATGGGCGCGTGGTCCACGCCGGAGCGGTGGTCGTCACCACCGGGACATTTCTCAATGGCATCATCCACTGCGGCGAGCAGCAGTACGCGTCGGGGCGCAGTGGCGAACCGGCCAGCGTCTTGCTGGGCGAGGCCCTGAAGCGGCTGGGTCTGCGCGAGTGCCGCCTCAAGACGGGAACCCCGCCGCGCCTGGATGGCCGCACCATCGACTGGACGAAGTTCGTCGAGCAGCCGGGGGATGAAGACCCGACGCCGTTCAGTTTTAGAGCGGGGAACAGGGATCAGGGAACAGGGAACAGCGCGTGGGTTCCGGCGCTGCGGCAGGTGAGTTGCTACATCGCCACCACCACGCCGGAGACGCTGCGCCTCATCCGCGAGAACGTGCATCGCTCACCCATGTATACCGGCCAGATCTCCGCCATCGGGCCGCGCTACTGCCCATCCATCGAGACCAAAATCGTGCGCTTCCCGGAAAAAACGCATCACCAGTTCTTCCTCGAGCCGGAGGGCCTCAACACCCACGAGGTCTACATCAACGGCATGAGCACCAGTCTGCCCATGGAGGTGCAGGCCGCGATGGTACACTCCATCCCCGGCCTCGAAGCCGCCGAGATGCTGCGCCCCGGCTACGCCATCGAGTACGACGCCATCGACCCCACGGAGCTGGACCGCACGCTCGCGGTCAAGAAGTTCGCGGGCCTCTATCTGGCCGGCCAGATCAACGGGACGAGTGGCTATGAGGAGGCAGCCTGCCAGGGTCTGATGGCCGGAATCAACGCCGCCCTTGCTGTTCGCGCAGCCTTGAGCGGGGAAGAGACGAGCGGCTTCACCCTCGACCGCACCGAGGCCTACACCGGCATTCTTATCGACGACCTCATCTCCAAGGGCACCGATGAGCCGTACCGCATGTTCACCTCGCGCGCGGAGTTTCGCTTGCACCTGCGCATTGATAACGCCGACCGCCGCCTGACTCCGCACGGCCGTCGCCTTGGCCTCATCGACGACGCGGCCTGGGCGGCGTATGAAGCGAAGCAGTCGCGCGCCGCGGCCTTTGAGCAGTTGCTGACCAAGACGCGCGTGAATGTTGACGCCATGCCCCCGGCGCTCGCGGAAACCCTCCGCGGCGACGCGAGCGACCTCGGCGCGCAGACCTATGCCCAGTTGCTGAAGCGTCCCGAAGTCACAGTTGAGTCTCTCTGGCCGGTGCTCGCCAGCGCAATGGATAGCAACCCCGAGCTTGCACCCTGGCTCGCAAGCTCGCGGACGGCGAAGGTTTCTCGTTTGTCATTCCGTAGCGTAGCGGAGGAATCTGCTTCTGCACTTCCCGCCTCGCCCAAGAAGGAAGCCCATCTTCCAGCCTGGGTGCGCAATGAGATGAAGACGGTCGAGACGGAGATCAAGTACGCGGGCTATCTGCAGCAGCAGCGCAAATCCATCGACCGCCTCAAGCGCGACGAGCAGCGCGTCATTCCCGCGTGGTTCGACTACGCAGCCTGCAGCGGCCTCTCGCGCGAGATGGTCGAGACGCTGGGCCGCGTGCGTCCGCGCACCCTCGGCCAGGCCAGCCGCATCCAGGGTGTCACCCCCGCCGCCGTCACCCTGGTCAACTGCTTCCTCGAGATTCAGGCCCGCCGCCGTACGGCGTAGCGACGGACTGCGTGGTTTCTACTGCGTGATTTCGCCCTCGGGTTCGTCGGTGGGATTTTCGATCTCGACGTGGAAGCCCTCCAGCAGCCGCTCGGCGAAGGCTTCGCTGTCGTCCTCGGGGTGCTGAAGCTGGTGGGAGCGGAGTCGTCAAGGAGCCTTTGGTCGTGCCGACTCACTTGGCATTGCCTACGGCTGATCCATCATTTGGGTTCCTTCGGGGATCTTGAATAATCCAGGGTCTGGCTCTTCTGCACGGATGTTGGTTAGTTCAACCTCACGCTCTCCGTACTCGGGATCGCGCTCAATCTCGTCGACAATCAGATTCAGTCGCGGATAGACCCATTGTTCCCTGGTTGATTGCAACGGCGCATCGTTGCCGGCCTGATCGGAGTTAGTAGTTCGTGTCACGTGCTTGCCGGCGACCTCCAGGCCTTCATAGCTGCGCCGTCCTAGATCGGTCGTCTCGCGTTTGCCTGGCTGGAGAGATTCAGGAACCTGAGACAAGGCAAGAAAGCTGACTGTGACCGTCCTGTTCGCAGGCACATGCGTGATGGTGGCGAACTTCGACTGCACATGCAGGCATATCACCGTGTGTTGGCTTCGGTCGATAATCGAGGCCAGCGTGACAGGCGGCTTACTTGCGTTGTCCGTTGTCACCAGCGTAGCTTCACTGCGCTCAAGGCCCGTTGAGGAGCGATAGATGCGTCCTCTCATCTCATGAGTCAGGGTAATGCCGTTGGCTAGATGCTGGACCGTGCGGATTCGCTGGTCGGCGGTAAATGGCAAACCGGTGATGGGCTTGTCAGGTTTGTTGTTCTCCACGGACATCGAGACCTGTCCAATGGCCGCGCACCACGCAACGGAGAGGGCCAGAATAGCGACTGATCGGCTACGCTTCAACACAGGAACCTCCATTTTGCTTAGGTTGGCGATTATAGTCCGAAGAAATGCCTACTGGGTCACTTCGCCCTCGGGTTCGTCGGTGGGATTTTCGATCTCGGCGTGGAAGCCCCGTCCGGCGAACAGGCTCCGTCCGGTTTCCAACAATAAGTGCCGATTATTCGCAGGCTTTACAGGGAGGATAATTCATCCATGGCATCCTTGGCGCAATTGAGTCCGGCAGACGGTCTTCCCTCATCCGTTCACACCGAGGTCGCGATCCTCGGCGCGATGCTGCTGGACAGCGTCGCCATCAGCGACGCGACCGAGAAGCTGAAGGCCGAGGACTTTTCCCTCGACTCGCACCAGCGCGTCTTTCGCGCCATCGTCGATCTGATGGCCAAGGGCCAGGGCATCGATTACCTCACGGTGCAGGAAGAACTGGCCCGGCGGCGCGAGCTGGATTCCATCGGCGGCCCAGCCTATCTCGCGTTCCTCACCGAGGGCATCCCGCGCAACTTCAACATCGAGAGCTATGTCCAGATCGTCCGCGACAAGAGCCTGCTGCGCCAGTTGATGGGCATCTTCCACGATGGCGGCATCCGCGCGGCGGACCAGAGCGAAGACGCCATCACCGTGCTGGGCGATGTGGAGGCGCAGTTGGCCGATGTAGCCGACTCCGCCATCCAGCGCGGCCTGGCCGGCATCGGAGAGATCGTCGCCGGCAGCTTCGTCTCCATCGACAAGCTCTACGAACAGGGCCGCGAGGTCACCGGCCTGGCCACGCGCTACACCGAGTTCGACAAGATGACCAGCGGCCTGCAGGACTCCGAACTCATCATCATCGCGGCGCGCCCTTCGATGGGCAAGACAGCCTGGGCCATCAACATCGCGCAGAACGCCGCCGTGCAGGACGGCAAAGTCGTCGCCGTCTTCTCGCTGGAAATGAGCAAGGAGAGCCTGCTGCGCCGCATGTTGGCCAGCGAGGCCCTTGTCGGTTCGCGCAAGCTGCAGACCGGCTCCATGTTGCGCGACGACCGCGGCAAGCTGATGAAGGCGCTGGAGCGGCTCATGGACTCCAAACTCTTCATCGACGACACCCCCGGCATCACCCTGCCCGAAATGCGTGCCAAGGCCCGTCGCCTCAAGCAGCAACAGGGCCAGCTCGACCTCATCGTCATCGACTACCTGCAGTTGATGACCGGGACCAGCGCCTCCGGCAAGCGTGGCTTCGAGAACCGCACCCAGGAGGTCAGCTCCATCTCGCGCGGCCTCAAGGCGCTGGCCAAGGAGATGCGCATCCCCGTGCTGGCGCTCAGCCAGCTCTCCCGCGGCAGCGAGCAGCGCGCCGGCGACAAGAAGCCCCTGCTCAGCGATCTGCGCGAGTCCGGCTCCATCGAGCAGGACGCCGACGTCGTCGCCTTCATCCA
>DAIRTY010000190.1:0-4070 GCA_036803645.1 Acidobacteriaceae bacterium
AAGTCCAGACTTAACATGCCTTTTTTGAATACTTTGATATTTTTTCGCACACAAAGGGAGAACCCGCATGTCCGACCCAGCCAAACCAATCGACACTGCCGAATCCACCCAGACCACCATCAAGCGCTTCCAGTCCCGCCACATCCACGCTCGGGCCGCCGCTGCCGCTCGGCCTCACTGCGCGGCGAGCAGTTCTGCTGCTACCGCAACACACGCTGGCTTAGATCCACTTCTTCCACAGCAACCAGACCTTCACGGTCTGCGTGAGGCCCGCGTAGGCAAGCAGCGTCAGCAGCAGAATCGGCCAGTAGAGTCCCGGCAGGTGGACCAGGCCCAGCGATGAGGCCAGCGGAGAGAACGGTAACCATGCTCCGAAGGCCATGATGCCCGCCGTCGTCAGCATCAGCGGCCAGCTTGCGCGACTCTGTAGAAACGGAATCTTGTTGGTGCGGATGATGTGGATGATGAGCGTCTGCGTCATCAGCGACTCGACGAACCAGCCCGTCTGAAACAGCGGTACGTTGGATGGGTGCCAGCACTTGAAGAGTTGCAGCATCACGAAGAAGGTCGTGTAGTCGAAGATCGAGCTGATCGGCCCGATGCAAAGAATAAACCGCCGGAGCTCTGCGATGTTCCAGGGCCGCGGCTTCGCCACCAACTCGTCGTCCACCGCGTCGGTGGGAATCGGTATCTGCGAGATGTCGTAAAGCATGTTGTTGGTCAGAATCTGTATGGGGGCCATCGGGATGAACGGCAGAAACGCGCTCGCTCCCAGCACGCTGAACATATTTCCGAAGTTGGAGCTGGCACCCATGCGAATGTACTTGAGAATGTTGGCGAAGACCTTGCGCCCCTCGATCACACCTCGGTCCAGCACATTCAGGTCCTTCTCCAGCAGGATCAGGTCCGCAGACTCCTTGGCGATGTCCACCGCCGTATCCACCGAGATGCCAATGTCCGCGGCGTGCAGCGCCGGCGCATCGTTGATGCCGTCTCCCATGAATCCGACGACGTGTCCATTGCCCTGCAGCGCATGAACGATTCGTTGCTTGTGGGCCGGCGAAAGACGCGCGAAGAGCGTTGTCTTCTCCGCCGCCTCCGCCAGCTCGGCTTCCGTCATCTTCTCCACCGCGTCGCCCAGCAGCATGGGATCGGGCACGATTCCCACGTCGCTGCACACCTTGCGACTGATCAGGTCGTTGTCGCCAGTCAGGATCTTCACCACCACGCCATGGCTGTGCAGCGCGTCGATTGCGCTTGCCGCACTCGGCTTGGGAGGGTCGAGAAATGCAACGTATCCTTTCAGGACCAGATCGCGCTCGTCCTCCTTCGAGCAGGACTTCTTACCATCAAGGTCCTTCTTCGCCACGGCCAGAACGCGGAATCCGTCGCCGCTGAGACTTGCATATTCATCCTTCAAGCCCTGGATCAACCCAGGTTCCATCGGCGACAGCTTGCCGTCCAGCTCGAACTGAGAGCATTGGTGGAAGACCTCCTCCGGCGCGCCTTTGGTCAGCAGAATTGCGTGGCCGTCCGGGTCTTCCACCAGCACCGACATCATGCGCCGCGTGAAGTCGAAGGGAATCTCATCCAGCTTCTTGAACTTCTCGATCAGTTCCTGCTGATGAAAGTCCGAGCTACTCAGAATCGCCGTGTCCAGCAGGTTCTTCAGGCCAGTCTGAAAGTGGCTGATCAGGTAACCGTCCAGCAGCACCTCGTCGGTCTCGCGTCCTGCCACGTTGCAGTGCCGCTGCAGCACCACGCGATCTTCGGTAAGTGTGCCTGTCTTGTCGGTGCACAGCACGTCCATGCCGCCAAAGTTTTGAATCGCATTCAGCCGCTTCACAATCACCTTTTTGCGGCTCATCGCGATCGCGCCCTTGGCAAGGCACACCGAGACGATCATCGGCAGCATCTCCGGCGTCAGCCCAACGGCCACGGCCATGGCGAAGAAGAAGGCGCTCCTCCAATCGTGCTTGGTGAAGCCGTTGATGAGGAAGACCAGCGGCACCATCACCGCCATCAGTTGGATCATCAGCCAGGTGAAGCGGCTCAGCCCGCGGTCGAAACTGGTCGGCGGCTCCTGCTCCGTGATGGAGCCGGCCATGCTGCCCAAATACGTGTTGACTCCCGTCACCACCACCACCGCGGTCGCCGTGCCGCTCTGCACGCTCGTCCCCAGGAAGCAGATATTCTTCAGTTCGGACGGCGAGTTCGAAACCTGCGGCTCAGGGTCGTGAAACTTCTCGACCGGCATCGACTCGCCGGTCAGCGTCCCCTGGCTGACGAACAGGTCCTTCGTTGTAAGCAGCCGCACATCGCCGGGAATCATATCGCCGGCCGAGAGCTTGACCACATCTCCCGGCACAAGATCCCGCAGCGGAATCTCCCGCGCGCTGCCATCGCGAAGCACCGTCGCGGTCACATGGATCATGGCCTTCAGCTTCGCCGCCGCTGCGCCCGCCCGCGCCTCCTGCACAAATCGTAGCGTCACGCTCAGCACCACCATGCACGCCATCACGGTTCCGGCGCGCATGTCGCCCGTGGCGTAGGAGATGGACGAGAGGACCGCTAGCAGGATCACCAGCGGATTGCGCAGGATGATCAGGAGGCGGATGAACCAGCCGCGCGAACGCTCCTGCGCCACCTCGTTCGGGCCCACGCTGCTCGCTCTCGCCTCGGCCTCCGACTGCGTCAGGCCTTCAGAAGCCGTGTGCAGGGAACGCAGCAGTTCGTCGCCGTCCTTCGCCGCCGCATCCAGTACCGCAGGCGAGACACGGATGTTGTGTTCCTTCGCCTTTGCAAAAATCTTTGCAGGAATTACAGACTTGCCCGCCGGAGGCTTTGTCCCCGCAGAGCTAACGCCCGCTGGGCCGCCCTTTCCGGCCGGACCCTCTACCGCACGATTCGTTTCCGGTGCCGTCATCGCTCTTTTCGCCGCTATCGAAGTGACCTGCAAAGGTTCGCTCAAGATTAGCATGGAGTCTTGACGCGACTGAGGCCGTGCGCTTGCAACAGAAACCTGCCGCACTTCCCACGGATGGCCCGCGGATGAAATACTTGTTCCATGCCTAATGTCACACGCAAACCATTGATCGCAGCCAATTGGAAGATGTTCAAGACGCCCATCGAGGCAGTTAACTTCGTTCGCGCCTTCATCCCCCTCGTCGCCACCTATAGCCATGCAGAGATCGTTCTCTGTCCCTCACCCGCGCTGCTGCCTGCTGTTGTCGATGCGGCACGCAATACACCTGTCCGCATCGCCGGGCAGAACATGCACTGGCTGGACCAGGGCGCGTACACCGGCGAGACATCGCCGCTACAGCTGAAGGCGCTGGGCGTCACCCATGTGCTGATCGGCCACAGCGAACGCCGGCAGTACTTCAACGAGACGGACGAGACGGTGAACCTGAAGCTGAAGTCCGCACTGGCGCATGGGCTGATCCCAATCGTTTGCGTCGGTGAACTGCTGGCCGAGCGCGAGGCGGGCGAGACCGCCGCGGTTCTGGAGCGGCAGACCGCAGGCGCGCTGGCCGGAATCGATCCTGCGGCAGCCAAGACGCTGGTGGTCGCGTATGAGCCGGTTTGGGCCATCGGAACCGGCAAGACCGCAACCCCCGAGATCGCCGACGAAGCTCACAAGATCATCCGCGCGCAGATTGCCAAGTCGCTCTCGGCTGAGCTTGCCGCCAGCACGCGCATTCTGTACGGCGGATCGGTGAAGCCGGACAACACGGCCGTCCTCTGCGCTCTGGAAGACATCGATGGAGCGCTGGTGGGCGGAGCGAGCCTTGAAGCGGCTTCATTCTCGCAGATTGTGGCCAACTCGGCTGCCAAATAACTGATCTTCTAACTCTGAAATGGGTGCGCCTTACAAAAGTCGCGCCCATTTTATTTAAGCTTTGCTGTCGAAGGCGCGTTGTTGGCCGAAGAGCGACTGGGTAGAATCTCGTGAATTGTTCGTCGTTTGATCGCTGTTTGTTCTCCCCCTCCCCCTGCCATCCCCCTTGGCGGCGGATGGGTGCGTAAGTGGATTGTTATGTGGTGGCCACAGGGAAAACTTACATAAT
>DAIRTY010000191.1:0-4028 GCA_036803645.1 Acidobacteriaceae bacterium
CCTTCGACGCCGACCAGTTCAAAGTCAACCGCGACCGCCAGATGCAAGAGTCGGCCTCCGCCGCTATCCAGCGCGTCCGCGCCACCGGTGAGCCTCACGCCTTCCCGCCAATGAACTCCCGCGAGCGCCGCATGATACACATGCTGCTCAGCGAATCGGGCCTGCCCACTGCCTCCAGCGGCGAAGGCCCGGGGCGTTTTGTTGTGCTCTACCCCAAAGGGGCCGACACCTCCGCGCCCTTCAACTTCTCCGCTGCGGGCGACACACAGCCTCCCCCACGCCGCCACGACACCAACCAGGTCCGCAACGCCTTCCGCCCCCGCTACTGATTCAACGCCGGCCGATGCCGCGCATTTGCGGCAGCCGTGAGCGAAGACGCGCTACAGCTCCGTGTACACATCCCTGAAGTCGTAGCAACCGGTCCGCGTTGCCAGCCACTCCGCAGCCCGCACCGAGCCCTCGGCGAGGCCGCGCCGCGAGAACGCCTCATGGGTCAGCACTACGCGGTCAACCTCGCTTACCGCCTCCAGCACATGCGTACCCTTGGCGTCGCCCTCGCGCACGGACTCGATCGGCACCTCGATCTTTTTCCCCGCGCCGCGCTCCACCATCTCCGCAATCGAGATCGCCGTGCCCGAAGGCTTGTCCAGTTTGGTGACGTGGTGCGTCTCGACGATGGAGAACTTGTACCCCACACCGGCCAGCGATGCCCCCATCTGCTGGGCCAGCTTCAGCATCACCTGCACGCCGATGGAATAATTCGTCCCGTAGAGCAGCGCGGCATGGCTGCTCTCCGCCAACGCGCGCATCTCCGCCAGCGCGGCGTACCAGCCCGTGGTGCCGACCACAATCTTTGAGCCGGCACTCAGGCACGCCCGCATATTGTCCACCACCGCATCCGGCGTGGTGAAGTCGATCGCCACATCGAAGCCCGCCAAATATTCAGGCGTCAATGCCGCCGCGTCCGCGTTCTCCGGCACATCCAACCCGCAAACGTCGTGGCCGCGCTCGGTGGCCACCTGCACCACCAGCTTGCCCATCTTGCCCTGTCCCAGCACCAGAATTCGCATAGAGGTAGTCTACCGCGACATGCTCAGGCCTTGGCCGCAACCGCCCGCGCAGCGGTATCGAAGACCGTCGGGTCCGGATCGACGAAGAACTCCGCATGCAACGAGCGCACCGCCTCGTCCACGTCCGACTCCTCGATCATGAAGCTCATGTTGATCTCGCTCGCGCCCTGCGAGATCATGCGCACGTTGATGTGCCGGATGGCCGAGAACACGCGTCCGGCAATGCCGCTCTGGCCGCGAATGTCCTCGCCCACCATGCAGATCAGGGCCTTGTTGCCTTCGAACTTCACGTCGGCAATCTTGCCCAGCTCCGCGCAGATCGCGGGCAGCCGGTCGTTCGACTCCACGGTCAGCGAGATGCTCACCTCGCTGGTCGACACCATATCGATCGCGCACTCAAACCGGTCGAAGACGTCGAAGACGGACTTCAGGTAGCCATGCGTCATCAGCATCCGCCCGGCCACAATGTCGATGATCGTCAGCTTCTTCTTGGCCGCGATGCTCTTGAACGGGCTGGCGCAGGGCGGCGCCATCGCCGTAATCTTCGTTCCCTCATTCTCCGCGTTGCGCGAGTTCAGCACCCAGACCGGAATGCTCTTCTGCACGGCAGGAAGGATCGTCGCCGGATGCAGCACCTTCGCGCCGAAGTAGGCCAGCTCCGCCGCCTCCTCGAAGCTGATCGTCTTCACCCGCAGCGCATCCGGGCAGATGCGCGGGTCGGTGGTCATAATGCCATCGACGTCGGTCCAGATCTCGATCGCGCCCGCGCACAGCCCGCCGCCCACCAGCGCAGCCGTAAAGTCGCTGCCGCCGCGCCCCAGCGTCGTTGTAATTCCGTCCGCCGTCGAGCCAATAAACCCGCCAATCACCGGCGTCTTCCCTGCCTGCACAAGCGGCAGCACCAACTCGGCGAGCTTTCGCTCGATGGCAGCCTCCAGCGGCGCGGCCTTGCCGTAGTGGTCGTCCGTTATGATGCAGCTCCGCGCGTCCACATGCGCGCCATTCAGCCCATGCTGCGCAAACGCCGCCGCCACCATCCGCGACGACATCCGTTCGCCATGGCTCACCACCTTGTCGCTGGTCCGCGGAGTCAGCTCACCCACCGCGGCAATTCCACGCAGCAGGTCGTCCAGCGAATCGAACCCGCGCCGGATCGCGGCATCCACCTCCAGCAGCAGCTCCCCGCACAGTAAATCCGCCGCCGTTTCAATATGCCGGTTGCGCAGCCGCGCCGCAATCGACAGCGCTTCGGCCTTGTGGCCGCGCCCAGCAGTCGCAGCCGCGGCCAGCAACTGGTCCGTCACCTTGGCCATCGCCGACACCACAACCACCGGCGACAACCCACGCTCTTGCCGTCCGCGCACAATCTCCATCGTGCGCAGGATCGCCTTCGCGTCCTCCACCGAGGTCCCGCCGAACTTCATCACGACGAGCCCGGTCCGGACCTCGCCCGCCCGCTCTTCCGCCTTGTGTGCCGCGCTCATGTCAGCACCGCGTCGGGTCGCGCCGCGACCTGTTTCTTTGTATCCAGCTTGCCCAACCGCGCCAGCACCTCCGCGTTCAACACCGCCGCGCCCGCTGCTCCGCGAATCGTGTTGTGCGACGTCAGCACGAACTTCCAGTCCAGCAGGTTGCACTCGCGCAGCCGTCCCACGGTGGCAGCCATGCCATTCCCGCGCATCTTGTCCAGCCGCGGCTGCGGCCGGTCTACCGCCGCATCGTACTCCACCGGCTGATCGGGAGCGCTGGGCAGCCTCTGCCCGGCGAGCGGCGTAAACTCCGCCCACGCCGCCAGTATCTGCTCGCGGCTCGCCTTGGTCTTCAGCTTGATGCTGACGCACTCGGTGTGCCCATCCTCCACCGCCACGCGGTTGCAGTGCGCGCTCACCTTCGCGTCCAGCAGCGCGACCTTGCCGTCCGCGAGCTGGCCCAGCAGCTTGCCCACCTCTTCCTCCAGCTTCTCTTCCTCGTTCTTGATGAACGGCACCACGTTGCCCAGGATGTCCAGCGAAGCCACGCCGGGATAGCCCGCGCCGCTCACCGCCTGCATCGTCGTCACAAACAAGCTCTCGATGCCGAAGCGCTCCTCCAGAGGCTTCAGCGCCAGCACCAGCCCAATCGCGCTGCAATTCGGATTGGTGACGATGTACCCGCCAGACTCGCACCGCCAGATCTGCCGCTCGATCAGCGCCAGATGGTCTGCGTTCACCTCCGGAACCACCAGCGGCACGTCCTCCACCATGCGGAAGGCGCTGGAGTTCGACACCACGGCGCAGCCCGCCGCGGCAAACTTCGGCTCCAGCTCGCGCGCAACGTCCGCATCCAGCGCGGCAAAGATAATTTTGGGCAGCTCGCCCTCTGTCCCAACAGCGCCAGCCGTTCCCTCGGGGACGTTGGGCATCACCGTCATGGCCGCAATGCGCGCGGGCATCGGCGTATCCAGCTTCCACCGGCAGGCCTCGCCGTACGTCTTGCCCTCGCTGCGTTCGCTGGCCGCAAGCCACGCAATCTCAAACCACGGGTGGTTGTTGAGCAACTGAATAAAGCGCTGGCCGACCATTCCGGTCGCCCCAAGAATTCCAACTCGTCGCCGTTCCATATCCTCTAGAATACCGTGCCCGGCTTCCACGTGCATCTTCAGCGGACTTAGTAGTCATTCCTATGTCTTCGTCGCGCGCTGTAGCTGCCCGATCCGCCCCACACCATCAGCGCCGCCACCAGATGAATGATGAACCACAGGCTGATCCCCTGGTCCATATAGATCAGGTACAGCACCAGCACGCGCGGCAGCAGGATCGCGAAGACCAGCGGCACAATCCCATGCAGGTGGAACGGCGCCATCGGGCCGCCAAGCCACAGCACGAACAGCGCAATCCGCGGCAGAAACAGCGCGAAGATCAGAAACCACAGCGGCAGTGAATGAATCACCATCAACACCTGTAAGCTCATCTCGCCTCC